>JAHJDJ010000285.1 GCA_018812585.1 bacterium | reverse complement strand
GGACGTGAGACTCAGAGGCTGGCTTCTTGCTTGATCTGTCGCTGGATTTGGCATTTGGCGAGAACTAAACGGCGACTAAGCCTGTAGTAGGTCCTCCGGCCGCTATTTCGGACGCGGGTTCGATTCCCGCCGTCTCCACAAATGTTTGAAGTATAATCAAAGAGGGACGCGGCCCGCCCAAGGAGGGTAAATCCTCCTGAGGCGGATAAACCTGCCAAAGGATAGATAAACCTGCCAGAGGACAGGTAAAGTTCGACTTGTGCGCCTTTGGCGTATTCCCACCGTCCCCGCCAGAGGCGGGTAAATCCACAAAGATAAAGGCATGTAATTAACAGTATTAATTTGCATGATTACCTTGTATGTATTGAAGGGAAAAGCTGGTAAACGCTATGTCGGTGTAACAAATAATCTCGATAGACGACTCAAGGAACACTTAAGAAAGACCAGCAAGGGTAGTCAAGTTATAGGTGATTTTCATTTAGTGTACACAGAATTATTCCCTGATTACAAAACGGCTGGAGATCGCGAGAAGTTCTTAAAGTCTGGTCAGGGAAGGAAATGGTTGGACGAAACTGTAAATATGACGCGGCTCGCCAGAGGTGGTTAAACCTGCCAAAGGACAGGTAAAGTTCGACTTGTGCGCCTTTGGCGCATTCCCGCCGTCCCCGCCAGAGGCGGGTAAATCCACAATTAAAAGCCGCTTTCCATCGATGGGGAGCGGCTCTGTTATATTTTATTCAGATAATATACTCATGACCGACCTCCTCATCTGCATTAACCGCTCAGACTTTCCTGCTGAAATACCGCACGATTTTTATCTGCCGCAAGAAGCGCCGACGGTACTGGCGGGACCGGTTGATTTGTTAAAGCGCCCCAGATTTACGATCCTGAATTCCCGGCAATCTCCCCGGTTAAGCAAAGATTCAGAATGGGCGAAGAAGACATTAGAACTGTTGCGCAGCTTAGATCCCAAAGAAGCTGTGTTGGTCAGCAGTCTGGGCACCACCGCCTGGGATTTCTTAAGCTGGGCAGGAGCGAGATTGGGATTTCCCGTGATCCTGGTTTTTCCGGGAGGCAGCGCACTGAATTTCAAGGTAGTGCGCACTAAGGCGATCATGAATCTTGGGCTGGATGATGCAAAAACACTGGCGATTCGACCTCTGCTGCTGAAGAAATACAAGAATAAGCTTGAAAAGAATGCACTAAGGGATCACTGGGTGTTCGCACTGAGCCAGAAATACAATCCCGTGTCCGTTCGCCAGGGCGGGAATTTGGATAAGCGGTTACAGCATCCGAGTTTACCTGAGGATGCCATAAATCTGACGCATGCCCTTAAATACAAACCAGCAGAGCCTAAATCCCGCATCGCGATACCGGAAAAGGATTATCAGCCTGACGATTTCGATGCGAAACAGTATCTCATCCACTGGACCAGAATCTGCATCGGTCCCTGGCCAGATGAAAGCACTGCTGACTATTTTAGCAGAACTATCAACGAGGCAGAAGATCAAGACGGATTCGCTACTTTAAAGCGCATTATTAACGAGAAACGAATTCGTGCTTCGAACCGCTTAATCCGGGGAGGATACCAGGTAGTGCCATTTACTGCGAGGCCGCCAGAGGCGTTGGCTGAGCTGGTGAAGTGGCGGTCGGGATTACGACGCTGGACGTTCGAACCTTATGGTTTAGCAGTCAATAAGGAGAAACTGGAAGAGATGGGTGCCAGGCCGGTTATATATGGAAATCTTGCGAAATTCGATGCGTTATCAGAGGAAGACAAGCCCTTTTTCCAGCTGGAAGGATCGGGCAAGCACGATTGGCGTGAAGAGCGGGAATGGCGATTATTGGGTGATTTAAATCTGGGGAAGTTTAAACGCAGTGAAATAGCAGTGATTACTTATCATAAAGCTGAAGCAGAACTTGTCCAGCAGCATAAAAAAGTGAAGATCATCTACTATAGAAACGACCGATAACCTCTACTTTTTCCCCGCCAATTGACCGCAGGCAGCCTGAATTTCCGCTCCG
>JAHJDJ010000284.1 GCA_018812585.1 bacterium | reverse complement strand
CTGGAGTGCTGACCCGCAAGAACGCTATCATCATCCTGGCGTCGGTGGAACTGATGCTGAACGCCGTCAACCTGACGTTCATCGCCTTTGCACGGCACTGGGGAGACGCCACAGGCCAGATTTTCGTCTTCTTTTCGATGGTGGTCGCCGCCGCGGAAGTCGCGGTCGGCTTAGCCATCATCGTTGTCCTCTTCCGCCATAAGGAATCGATTAACATTGATGAAGTCAACTTACTGAAATGGTAAAATAGCAGTTGGCAGTTGGCGGTTAGCAGTTAGAAAAAAAATAATCCCTTTTAACACATAATTCAATATGGAACACTCCGCAACTACTCTCTCGCACAGCGCACTACTCTGGCTGATCCCCATGTTCCCGTTCATCGGGATGCTGATCAATGGTCTCTTTGTCCGTAAGAGCAGGGAAACTTTCGCAGGTATTCTGGCCAGCCTGGCCATGTTCTGCTCATTTATCGTATCGGCGGTCGTCTTCTTCCAATTAGTGGGCCTGGATCCCCATCACCGGGAATTGACGCAGACCATTTACACCTGGATGGCAGTCGGCGATTTTCACGCCAACATCAGTTTCCTGATGGATCCGCTTTCAGCAGTCATGGCCCTGGTGGTCACCGGAGTCGGCTTTCTGATTCACGTCTATTCCATCGGTTATATGAAAGGCGATGAACGCGTCACCCGGTACTTCACGCAGTTGAATCTCTTCGCCTTCTTCATGCTGATCCTGGTCATGGCCGATAACTACCTGCTGATGTTTGTCGGCTGGGAAGGCGTGGGCTTGTGCAGCTACCTGCTGATCGGCTTCTGGTTCGAAGATATGGAAAAGGCCAAAGCCGGTAAAAAAGCCTTCGTGGTCAACCGTATCGGTGATTTCGGCTTCCTGCTGGGCATGTTCCTGATCTTCATCACCTTTGGATCGCTCGATTTCCAGGTCGTTTTTGAACGCGCCACGGGCATGGATTACGGCGCGGGCATGGTTACTGCTATAACGCTGCTGCTCTTTTTAGGCGCTACATGGAAATCCGCGCAGATCCCGCTGTACGTATGGCTGCCGGACGCCATGGCGGGCCCGACTCCCGTTTCGGCCTTGATCCATGCGGCGACAATGGTCACAGCAGGCGTATACATGGTCGCTCGTTCCAATGTACTGTATATGTTGGCTCCCACCTCGCTGGCCGTCGTCGGCTGGATCGGAGCGGCAACCGCGCTCATGGCCGCCACCATCGGTTTAGCGCAGAACGACATTAAGAAGGTGCTGGCCTATTCGACGGTTTCGCAGTTGGGCTACATGTTTCTGGCCTGCGGCGTCGGAGCATTCGGCGCGGGAATTTTCCACCTGATGACGCACGCCTTCTTCAAAGCGCTGCTCTTCTTAGGCGCTGGCGCGGTCATTCACGCCATGCACCATCACCTGCACGAAATCGGATCAGACGCCGACCCGCAGGACATGCGCAATATGGGCGGACTGAAAAAGTATCTGCCCAAAACTTACTGGACTTTCCTGATTGCGACCATCGCTATCGCCGGAATTCCCGGGCTGTCCGGATTCTTTTCCAAAGACGAGATCCTCTGGAAAGCCTTCTCTTCAGGCAATACCGCCATCTGGGTGATTGGCGCGGTGGCAGCGGGGTTGACGGCCTTCTACATGTTCCGACTGGTCTTCATGACCTTCTTTGGAGAGTTCCGCTCTGCGAAGCAGGGTCAGCATCCGCACGAAAATCCACCTGTCATGACGATACCGCTAATGATTCTGGCGGTGTTGGCGGTTATCGGCGGCTGGGTTGGCATTCCGCATGTGCTGGGCGGAGGCAACCACATCGAAGCCTGGTTCCATCCGGTATTCGCCGAAGCTGAATATATCGCTGAAATCCATCAGGGATACGGTATTCACGACGCTGGCATCGAAATGACACTGATGATTATATCGGTGGTCATCGCCTTGATCGGTATTTTCCTCGCCTACCACTTCCATCTGAAAAATAGGGAAGCGGGCGAAAAAATTAATAAGTCCATCAAACCGATTTACACCATACTGCACAATAAATACTACGTTGACGAGGGCTATCAGGCCACCGTTATCAATCCCATATTAGCCACGTCGCGAGCGTTCCTCTGGAAGTTCTTCGACGTCAAAGTAGTTGATGGCACAGTCAATGGGGTTGCCTGGCTGGTCAACTGGTCGGCGTCCCAGGTGCGCAAAGTGCAAACCGGTCAAGTCCAAAACTACGCTCTGATGATGGGCGTGGGAATTCTGCTGGTGCTGCTGGCGTTTGTTCTTTAAGCAAGGGTAACTACCACGTCTCATCCAATCACAGCCTTATCCTTGAACCTCTGGAGCGTTTCCGGGTTGATCTTCCTGCTTAATCTCCCTTTCGGATACTGGCGGGCAGGGTTGAAGCGGTATTCGCTGCTGTGGTTTCTGGCGATTCATATTCCAGTGCCTTTAGCGGTGGGTCTGCGGTTTTTAGCAGGTTTAGGCTGGCGGTTGAGCAGTCTGCCCTATTTCGTGGGAGCGTTCTTTCTGGGGCAGTTGCTGGGTGGGATGGTAAAGAAAGTTTTTCAGAAGACTGCGGAATAATCGGATCTGACCATCAATCTCATTTAAAAATATACCAGGAAGGAACAACAATAAAATTTCCACCTGAATCAGACATTCAACAGTCATTAACAGACCTTAGTTCTTAGAAGAGTCGTAAAGCCAACTCGAGTTATTGTTATGAGATCCCTCGACGGTCGATTTCCTGAAATAAAATCGCAGACAGGCATTCTTTTAGTTTTGCTGTTTGTTCCGGGTATTTTACTGCTTTTTATATTTCCACTTCAGTTTCCTATGTTTTTTTGGGATGAGGGGCTTTGGAATTTAGGACCGAAACATGCGGTAACTTTGGGCGACCCATTTGCCTATGGTTGGTACCATATTTTTCTGTCGCCATTGCACTTTTTTACCACCAAAATATTATATGAACTCCTTTCTCCCAGTTTGATTTATTCAAAATGGATGAATGGCTTATTCAGTATTGGAATTGTTATATTTACTTATCTGCTTGCCTCTACTCTTTACAATCGTCGCAATGGATTTATCGCGGCCATCCTGGTCATGTATAATTCCATGATGATAATCAGCGCGCGCTTCGCAATGTTGGAACCGGAAGTATCATTCTACATGTTGGGGGCAGCTTATTTTTGGTTCACGCGTAAGAAATCTTTGGTTTTGATCAGCACTCTGTTTTTAGCTTCGGCATTGTTGGTTAAAGTTTATTCCCTGGTCTTATTTCCAGCTCTGATTCTTGGACAGCTATTACTGCGCGAACAGAATTCATCTCGTGATAGACAATGGTTACGGCGCGTATCACCCTACCAATGGGCAGCTCTGCTGGCTGGAATGAGCATTGCCATTATCTGTTATATTTCTATATCATACATAAATCTAGAATTATTTAAATCTACCTGGCTGGGACACACAACCCAAAGGGAATCGATGTTCCTTTTTGGTGGAATACCGGAGGAGTTACTTTCTTTTGCAGGTATATTTAGATTTGTCTATAAATTTATGATACACATGCCTGTGATGGTGATATTATCTTTGGCGGGTGTTTTTATTTCGCTTAAATATCGCAAAACCGGAGTGTACTTTTTTATCTTCTGGTTTTTTCTGACCTTTCTAATGGTTTCATCGCAGGTCTATCGACCAGAAAGATACTATTTCCCAATCATTCCAGCACTCGCAATTCTGGCTGCAAGTTTTTTCGATCAGCTCTTCTCTACCTGGACGAAAAATAATAAGCGCAAGGTCGTTCTCATTCTTGTGATATCATTGATGTGCATCTTCCAAATCTTAAGATTGTTCCCATATTGGAGGGAGGGAGCCAGCTCAAACCGGGCTTTCGTAGATACAGCAAGTTGGATCAACGCAAATATCGAAGCAGATGAACCAATCCTGGCAATGTATCAGATTGCGCTTTTCGTGCCCAATCCGGTAATCCCTGCTTCTGAGTTTTTGGATGAAAGATGGAGAGCATCAATTGATCCTGATCGAGATGTAAAACTACCCTTCGCGTCATACATGGTTATGGTTTTTTCGAGGCGGGCGCCGGATACACAATTTAATGTTTGGGCGAATGAATTTGTTGCAGAAAATTATTCGCCTGTCAAGAGTTTCGCTCATTTTATTACCGTTTTTAAGCTTAAAGAGTAGTCGTAGTGGACTATTACCTGGTAAGGGAGTCTGTACTGCAGCAGCAAAATGCGCGTGGAATAACAGTTTTTATCAGGCTCAGCCAGGAATTGCATAATGAACTGTATCATCGGTTTAAGGAGGAGCTATGAAAGCGCTTCGATATTTAGGCTCAACGGCTTTTGTGCTGGGACTCTTCACCGTAATATTTGCCGGCATGCCCTGGGCTGTGATAGCCTCAACGGATCCAGTGGTGCCGGGATGGCTCAGGCTCGCTGTATTCTGCCTTATCGGCGGAATACTCCTGGTTCTGATTACGGTGGTGATCGAACAGAGAAAAATCAAGACCTTTACAGAAGAGCCGCTGCCTGCAACGCCGGATAACACTGTTCTCCTTTCTAATTTTGACGCGGTGCCGGGCAAAGAGGTCAAGGAGATTCTGGGGCTGGTGCAAGGTCACACGGTCTATGCCATCTGGCTGGGTAAGGATCTTTCTGCCATCGTCAGGTTGATCCTCGGCGGCGAATTGACCGAATACACAGAGATGATGGGTAACGCCCGGACAATGGCGACCAATAGAATGATCGCCCAGGCTGCAGAAATGAATGCCGATGCCGTCATCAACGTGCGCTACATGACCACCAGCGTCGTCGGCAGCGCCGCTGAGCTTTTAGCGTATGGCACGGCGGTGAAGTTGAGTGGGTGAATTTGAGGAACCTCCCGGAGGCTCCAAACCCGCGGGAGGTTGAGGAAAATTATGTAATATGCTCAAAAGGAGATCTTCAATGATTGCTTTATTGTGGATTCTCATGGGGGTTCTTTATCTGATAAAATATGCTAAAGGCAAATCCAGGCTAATTAATTTGACAAATGAAGTTTTTCCAGAATACGATGAAGACCATCTCACTCAAATAAGAGATCTTCTTGGGAAATACATTGTACGGGGAAGATATCTGGGGTTAGCATTCTTAATATCGGGGCTTGCTGGAACATTCGGTGGAATTGAAGTTTGGTACCTCACTGTAATTCCTTGCTGTTTTATGCTTTTTTATTGGATCGCACCAGGGAGTAAAGTTAAAAAACTCTTGCATGGAGAAGGATTAAGTTGGAAAATTCTACGTGCACGAGGTATCAAAGTTTAGTCATGTAGACCTTAATACTCCTTAACATATCCTTAATTTAAAGATCTAAGATAAACCAACAATCGCTCACTAAAAACATAAAACATACATGCTGTCTCTAATCATCTTCATTCCGATGGCGGCTGGGATTCTGATTCTGCTGCTGCCGAAGGATAACAAAAACCTCATCCGCGGTGTGGCGCTGGGCGCGACGCTGCTTGATCTCGCCGTTTCAGTGCCGCTCTACTTCGGTTTCGACCAGACGACCGCGGCATTCCAGTTCGAAGAGATCTTCGCCTGGATACCGGGCATCGGCTCCAATTACCACCTGGGCATCGATGGTATCAGCCTCTGGTTGATCCTGCTGACGACCTTCTTAGGACCGCTGTGCATCATCGGCTCCTGGGGGCCGATCCAGAAACAGGTCAAAGCGTACCACTTCGTTTTCCTCTTCCTGCAGACCGGCATGCTGGGAGTCTTTTCCAGCCTCGATCTGGTGCTCTTCTACGTCTTCTGGGAAGTGATGCTGGTGCCCATGTACCTGCTGATCGGCATCTGGGGCGGGCCGCGCAGAATTTACGCCGCGGTCAAGTTCTTCCTCTACACCATGGTCGGATCAGTGCTCATGCTGGTCGCCATTCTCTGGCTCTATTTCAACGGCCTGGATCCCGAAACCGGCAGGCACACCTTCGATCTGGTGAAGATCTACGCTATGACCGCGCCGGAACTGCAGGCGCAGCTCTGGCTCTTCGGAGCCTTCGCACTGGCATTCGCCATCAAAGTGCCGATGTTCCCCTTCCATACCTGGCTGCCAGACGCTCACGTGGAAGCGCCTACAGCAGGTTCGGTCATCCTGGCGGCTGTGCTGCTGAAGATGGGGACCTACGGTTTCCTGCGCTTCTGCATGCCGCTTTTCCCGGACGCCATCCCCTACTTCGCACCGTGGATTTCAGTGCTGGCGATCATCGGGATCATCTACGGAGCTTTAGTCTGCATGGTACAGCCGGACATGAAGAAGCTGATCGCTTATTCGTCGGTATCGCATCTGGGATTCGTGATGCTGGGGATGTTCGCCTTAAATCAACAGGGGGTGCAGGGAAGCATCATTCAGATGCTGAATCACGGCATATCGACAGGGGCGCTCTTCTTCCTGGTCGGGGTGCTGTATGACCGCCGTCATACCCGCATGATCGCAGATTACGGCGGTGTCGCCAAGGTGATGCCCAAGTACGCCACCGTCTTCATCATCATCTCGCTTTCTTCGGTGGGATTGCCGGGATTGAACGGCTTCGTGGGTGAATTCCTGATTCTTTTGGGGACTGCCAAAGCGAACTTCACTTATGCGGTGTTCGCCGCAACCGGCGTGATCTTCGCCGCAGTGTATCTGCTGTGGTTGATCCAAAGGGTCTTCTTCGGGCCGCTGGATAAGGACGAGAACAAGGACTTGCAGGATCTGACTCTACGTGAGAAAGTCATCCTCTACCCGCTGGTAGCGATGACAATCATCATGGGTGTGTTCCCGCAGTTCTTCCTGCAGCCGATGGCTGCAACAGTTAGAGTATTTCTTGAAAATATAGCGAGATAACAGAATGAGTACTAATAAAGGGTGTCACACTTCTTCCGGCGGAGCAATCTGGATCTTGGGCTGGATGTTCACCCTCGGCTTTTTAAAGCTGGTATGGTGGAAGGCTCTATTGGGGCTGGTACTCTGGCCCTGGTATCTGGGCAATGCCTTAGCTGCAAAATTTCCCAAATCCGTTCAATCCGGCGACTACGTTTGCATTCGATCTTTCTAAGCCTGAATGGGTTAGATTTGATATTTATAACCTGACAGGGTGTAGGATAGCAACTTTACTGAACGAATTCACCCCGGCAGGATCCCATAAAATTAAGTATGTGTCGGACGGACTGCCCAGCGGCATCTACTGTTATCGCGTTGACGCCGGGCTTAATGGAGGTCATTATGTACAAGTTCAAGAAAGTAATTGCGCTGTTGAAGAAAGGCAGATTTGACACCGCATTGTCTATATTGTGCACACGATTAGGGATCAATAGCCGAATTCATCATCCACCATACTTGATCGATATTGAGCCAACCAACGCTTGTAATCTTCAATGTCCGACCTGCATCACCGGTTCAGGTAATATGAACCGACCAAAGCGTATGATGAGGCTTGAAGAGTTCAAGAGGATAATTGATCAGGTAAAAAGCTATGCGATCGATATCCAGCTTTATGGCTATGGAGAGCCTTTTCTAAATAAAGAACTCCCCAAGATGATTCGTTATGCGGTGGATTGTGGGCTGTATGTTGGTACCGGTACTAATGGTGAGTCTTTCAAGGACGATGAATTTTGCAGAGAAGTTGTTAACAGTGGTTTACATCACGTGGTCATCTGTCTCGATGGAGCTGACCAGGAAACTCTTTCGAAATATAGAGTCAATTCCAACTTTGATGATATTGTCGCAGGTATCCAGAGGATGCGACAGATCAGAGACAGCTTGAAAGCGAAGACTCCGATATTGGAGGTGCAATTTATCACGATGAAACACAATCAGCACCAAAGTAAGTTAATTAGTGATTACGCGAAGAAACTTGGGGCAGATGTTTTCTGCGAAAAGACGGTTGGAATAAATATCACGGCTCAAAATTTTAATGAACTGGCTGAAAAGTTCCTGCCCGACGATCTATCAAAAAGCCGCTATGAAAAAGATGAAGATGGGAATATTCAATTAAAGGGCGAGATAAGTAACTATTGTCCCAGAGTATATCAATCGTTGGTCATCAACTCTGATGGCACCGTCGTACCGTGTTGTTATGACGAGCATTCGGACTTTATTATGGGTAATGTATTTGAATCAGATTTAGCCGACATCTGGAGAAATGAGAAGTACCAGGCATTTCGGGATCAGATAAAAAAAGATCGCCATAGTATTATTAATTGTCGAAAATGCTCGGTTGGCAGATACAAAATAGGTACTAAGAACAGGTTGAAGGAGATAGATTAGGTTTCGCCCGGAGAGCCCAGCCCTTCCCATTGGGATCCCTTCGGGAGAAGGACGTGGGCTGCGGATGGTGCAATCCGCCAGAGGCGGCTGAACCCTCTCTGAGGAGGGCTCAGGTGGTGGATGGGCGTTTATTGCCTTGACCACGGATCAGCCAGAGGCTGACAAGTTTCACGGATGACACGGATAAATTGACGATGTCACCGCAAGCGGAGGGGCACCGGGGCTATAGGTGCGGGAGTACCGAACTTGGGAGAATGACTGTAAGCCTATAAGAAATTAGTCACTATGATGAGCGAAATTATCCCAGTAAAATATATTGAATCGAAGATATTGCTGGTGCGCGGCCAAAAGGTCATGCTTGACCGGGATCTGGCGGAGCTATATGGAGTGACTACGAGTCAGCTTAACCAGGCAGTGGGCAGAAATCTTTCTCGTTTCCCCGTTGATTTTATGTTCTCCCTGAATAGGTCGGAGTTTCGGAACTTGATATCCCAATTTGACACATCAAGTTGGGGAGGTACAAGGAAACCACCCAGGGTATTTACCGAACAGGGTGTTGCCATGCTTTCCAGCGTTTTGCATAGCGAGCGCGCCATTCAGGTAAATATTCTGATCATGCGCGCCTTTGTGAAATTGCGGGAGCTTCTGGCAACCCATAAAGACTTGGCCCGCAAACTGGAAGAGATGGAGAGAAATTACGACGCCCAATTCAAGGTGGTTTTCGACGCCATACGGGAACTGATGACACCACTTGAGCCAAGTCAGAAGAAAATTGGATTTAAGAGATAAATCAACGATCCCACCGCAAGCGGTGGGGCACCGGGCGTTTATTGTCTTGACCACGGATCAGCCAGAGGCTGGCAAGTTTCACGGATGACGCGGATTAATTCCTGAACCGCTGATTCCCGCTGATTGAACTGATTACGCTGATTCAGGGTGGTGGAAAGGTGAGGGGTGGGGTGGTTTGCGTGACCTCTGTTTTGTGATGGAATTATTATAAACCCGGGCAGGCGAGCTGACCGGGGCACCTGTCGAGAAGGTTTATATATGTCACAACATAGTGAGAATATCTTCCCGATAAAGATACCTGAATATCTTATAAATAAGAATATTGCTGATTTAAATATTCCAACGCGGTTAGAGTTTCAATTTCAAGATCACAGGATTAAGAAATTAGGCCAACTTAATGGCATGACTGCCGATGATTTTCTTGCTTGGCGCGGTTTTGGGAATCAACTACTTAACCATTTAATATTGATGGTTTTATCAATTCCGAAAATTGAACATGTGAATCCAAACAGGATTAATCTATTACATTTAAGACGAAAACCTTCAATTGATTTATCAGAATCTGTATTTGAATTTCCGTTCAAACATCTATCTTTACCGGTTGCACTAAAAACTGATTTATTGAATAATCTTGATATAGATACAGTTTCTGATTTTGTTCAAGAATGTATCAATGGAAAATTGTCCACCTTATCAATTCGAGATATCATAGCTATCTGGCAAGAGGTTATTTTATTAATAGAAAATGGATGCGTGTGTTATACTAAGGATATTTCAGTCGAACCTGACGATTTTCTTGAACTAATTGAGAGATTAAGGTACAGCTTAAATGACAGAGAGAAATATGTCTTTGATCATCGCATATTTCCCTATAGAAATGAATTAGAGTCCCTAGAAGAGGTAGGTGAACAATTTAATCTGACAAGGGAGCGAGTTAGACAGATTGAAAAGAAAACAATTAAAAATATTAGATTGGGTAAACATCGAAAATATTATTGGCTCGTGCGAAGAAAAATATTGGATACTTTTCAAGCAGATTCAGATTTTTTAAAATATGATGAACTTTTTGAGACAGATTTTTTCTCCTGTTTCTCAAATAATGGAGAT
>JAHJDJ010000283.1 GCA_018812585.1 bacterium | reverse complement strand
GCTTTGTGGTGCTCTGGTTCTGCAGTTTGATGGCATTATCTATGCCTGCGTGGCGCATCTTGTTCCGCGATCTGGTCATCAAACGAAAATCGCGTGCCGGCAGAAGTTTTGTCAAGCGTCGTGCGCTGATCGTCGGGACTGATGCTCTGGGTGAACAGATCGGCAAACAGATGCAGCGAAGCGATACGATGGAACTTGAACCGGTTGGATTCGTTGATTTTGATGAGGCTGGAGTGGGTCGCATCATCGAAGGAATCCCGGTATTAGGGAGCACAAAGGAACTTGACCGCCTGATCGAAACAGAAGATGTCCAGGAACTCGTATTTTCAACAGGTGAAATCCCTTATGAACGAGTAATTGAATTAATTCAATCTCTGCAAAACAGACGATTGGACTTCAAGGTGATCCCCGTTCAAGATCATCATGGGGATGCAGAACTTACATTTTTAAGACTGGAGCTTTCCTCGCTGAGTCGTCCACCACGGCATAAGGGGAAAGCAAGCGTTTAAATGAAGGTGCTTTATGCCTGAGCGAATTGCTCTGGAATTTGAACGACCCATCATCGACCTGGAAAAGAAAATTGCAGAAATGCGCGCTCTTTCGGGCAGCAGCCAGATCGAATTAGATGACGAAATATTCCGCCTTGAAAAAAAGGCGAATAAGCTGCGGAAGGATGTCTATTCTTCCTTGACCCGCTGGCAGAAAACCCAGTTGGCGCGGCATCCGGACAGGCCCTATACACTGGATTATGTGAAGCGGATCTTCGATCAGTTCGTTGAACTGCACGGTGACCGGGCTTTCGCTGATGATCCTGCCATTGTGACCGGATTAGGTAAAATCGATGAGACCTCGGTAATAGTAATCGGCCACCAGAAGGGCCGGGGAACCAAGGACAATTTATATCGTAATTTCGGAATGCCAAATCCCGAAGGATATCGTAAAGCTAAACGGATTATGGCGCTGGCGGAGAAGTTTAACAGGCCGATTATCGCCTTTATCGACACGCCTGGAGCCTATCCGGGATTGGGCGCAGAAGAGAGAGGCCAAGCCGAAGCAATCGCCACCAATCTGATGGTCATGGCGAAGCTGCCGGTTCCTTATATCGCTGTTGTCATCGGTGAAGGCGGTTCTGGCGGAGCGCTCGCCATCAGCGTTGCAGACCGCATTTACATGCTGGAAAACTCAATCTATTCGGTCATCACGCCCGAAGGATGCGCCTCTATTTTATACCGCGATGCCAGCCATGCGCCGAAAGCGGCAGAAGCGATGAAAATAACAGCAAAGGATTTGGCAGGCTTGAAGTTGATCGATGGCTTGATCGATGAGCCTCTGGGGGGAGCACATCGCGATCCTGATTTTGTGGCAGGGAAGATTAAGGAGATGCTGCTTTCTGCTTTAGATGAATTGAAATCTGTCCCCGTCGATGAATTGATCGCCAAGCGTCATCAGCGCTACTTTGATGTCGGTGTGTGGTCTGAGGTTAAAAAATAATTAGTAATAGCACAACGAAAGGCGATCTAACTCGTAGAAAATATGTAATTATGCCGGGGGATCAGCGCCAGCGGCAGAGATGACTCTATGCCGCTGTTTCTATTTACTGCCCCCAAACAAATTACTAAAAAACTTGAAGGTTCATATACAATCACTTATTTTAATAAATATTCGCTATGACACAAGCAACATTTAATCCCGACCATTGGCATGTTGAATCGGTTCGTGTGCGTTACGCTGACACGGATCGCATGGGAGTGGTCTATCATGCTAATTATTTAGTGTTCTTCGAGACCTGCCGCTCCTCGCTGATCAGAGAACTCTACAAATCTTATCTGGATATTGAGGCGGACGGTTATTTGCTGGTGGTAATCGAAGCTGGATGCCATTATCGAAAATCCTCCGATTATGAAGATGTCTTGAATATTTACGGACGCGTATCTTATTTTACCGAGACCCGTATAAGATTTGATTATAAAGCGATTAATCGGGAAACGAATGAGCTGATAGCTGAAGGATTCACCGAGCACTGTTTTAAGAATCAGAAGGGGAAACCTTGTCGTATGCCCAGGGATCTATTTGCTATTTTAACAGAACGTGAAATACTATGAATACCGAACCGAGCCGACTGAAAGCATCTTTTACGGATGTTGTCAATAAATCCATTGATGCGTTGACCATCTTGATCGTCGACGATGAATCGTACATCTGCGAATTAATTGCCGAACTGTTAGGTGAACATGATCATCAATGCGATACAGCCTTCGATGGTATGGACGCACTGGAGAAGATGTCCCTGAAAAAATACGACGTCGTTCTCACCGATATTAAAATGCCCCGCATGGATGGTTTTACGCTTCTGAAAAACGCGCATCAGCTATATCCTCATTCAGCAGTCGTCGTCATGACCGCTTTTGGGCAGACCTATTCAGTCAGGCAGGCGCTGAACATGGGCGCAGAGGAGTATCTGCCCAAACCGTTCAACTCTGAAGAAGTATTATCCGCTGTGGAGCGTGCTTACCAACGGCATCAGGAGAGATTGAATAACGGGGCGGGGAAGAAGTAACTTTAAGACAATCATGTGGAAATTTCAGGCAGGACAGGCGTCCTGCCTTTTTTACTTGCGAGAGGAAGGTGGGAGGCGTTAGTGTTGTTATCTCAGGCTATATCTATCTTTCTGATTAAAGATCGTGATATCCCGATAACCTTCCGTGCAGTCACTACTTTTTGTATGCGACATAAATATCTGCTTCAATGATAGTCCCGAGAGCATCGACGAAGTGGTGTGTGAAGTAGATATCACCCGCCGCGGTTAATCCGGGGTCTCCGGCAAAGTTTGATATGATCTCTTCTGGTGCAGACCAGGCGCCGCTTTGCAGCTTAGTGACACGGTATAAAGCAGGGCCAGTGTAACCCAAACCGCTTTCGCTGGTATACCATAGTTCTGTCTCGTCTGCGCTGAGGCAAGGTCGGCTTTCATTCAATGCCGTATTGAGGTCTTCACCTAAGTTGACCGGTTCAGTCCAGCCGTCCGGTGATTTCTCAATGATCCACAGGTCTTCTCCGCCGAAACCACCATAGGCTCCAGGCCGGTGAAAGTACATCTGCATACCGTTCGCTGAAATCCAGTTCTCACCGATGTTGTATTCGTAATTCAACTGCTGACCAGCATTCTCCCAGTTTGTCCAGGAAACGCCGTTATATTCAGCAGTGAAAATGTCACCGTCAGCTAAATACATCTCCTCGCGAAACGAGCCGAACCATAAAACGTCCCCTACCAGACAAAAGGGCCCATCCAGGGAAATATCGTTGTTCAGCACCATCCGCTCAGGTTCTGTCCATTCACCACCGTTTTTCTGACACCACCAGATCCCCGTGATACCATCCAATAACTGATCTTCAGGAAGGACGTCAATATCCGGCGTGAAAAAGAAGATAAAGGTCTGGCCGTCAGGTGAGATTACGGGCGCATCTTCCGCGCCTGCGGTGTTGATCGGTCCCGCCATGGGACCTGGCTCATCCCAGAGTGCGGAATGCAGAACAGGCTGGAAAACGTCATCTGCGGGAGTCATCTTTACGGCATCATCGGGGAGGCTCTCCTCACGAGTTTGATCCGATATAAAGAACTCAGGTTCCGTCGTCTGTTCGCAGGAGGTGAACATTAAAACGCAGGAAACAGTCAGATAGAATAACCAGTTTCCTCGATAAAACCGGTTCATGCTACAACCCTTTCTCCTTCGCCTCATCCCACAATGCATCCATCTCTTTCAAGGTTGCGGATGCGGCATTTTTCTGCTGACTCTCCAATACATCCTCTATATAGCTGAATCGGCGGATGAATTTTTCGGTCGTTTTACGCAGAGCTTCTTCTGGCGAGACCTTCCAGAATCGCGCCAGGTTGACGAGAGAAAAGAGCAGGTCACCGAATTCATCCTCTATCTTCGATTGCTTGCCTTCCCGCTTGGCGGCACGCAGCTCTTTGATCTCTTCTAAGATTTTCTGAATCACCTCTTTGTCGCGTTTCCAGTCGAAACCGACGCCCGCAGCTTTTTCCTGCACACGGTGAGCTTGCAGCAGGGCTGGAAGACTTCGAGGAACGCCATGAAGCAGTCTCTTGGGGCCTTCGTCCAATTTAATCTTTTCCCAGTTCTCTAAGACCTCTTTTGAGTCTGCGACTTCTGTGTCTCCGAAAACATGCGGATGGCGTCGTATTAGCTTCTGGTTGATGGTGCGCAGGACGTCGTCTATATCGAAGAGATCCTGTTCACGCCCCAACTGGGCGTCAAAGACGATATGCATCATCAAATCGCCCAGCTCTTCCTGGAGCCGGGCGAAGTCGTGATCATCGATGGTTTGCAGTATTTCGTAGGTCTCTTCCAGGAGGTAGGGACGCAGTGATTCAAAGGTCTGTTCGCGATCCCAGGGGCAGCCTTCCGGACTGCGCAGCTTGGCGATAATCTCGACCAATTCGCGGAAGGGATCGGGCATTAGACTCCCTGTTCGTTCAGGATGCGGGGAATATCCTTGAAGGTTTTAGCGGGGAGTGCTCCAGCGCCAGCTAAGACGTCCAGTTTCGCTTGTGCAGTTCCCATGGCCCCTTCGACGATTGCTCCGGCATGTCCCATCCGCTTCCCGGGAGGAGCGAACACGCCTCCGATCATGACCACCACCGGTTTGGTCATTTTGCTGATGGTTTCGGTAGCCATCTCTTCATAAACGCCGCCGATCTCACCGGCCATGACAACCCCCTTCGTGTCTGTATCCTCTTCGAAGAGCTGCAATATTTCAGCGAACGTGCTGCCCAGAACCGGGTCTCCACCCAGACCCACGCAGGTGGTTTCTCCGAAGTCTTCGAGAGTCAAGGTGTCCGCGATGTAATAAGTCAAAGAACCAGACCGGGAAACAGTGCCCACCCGCCCGGATTTGAACGCGACGTCAGGGATGATACCCAGATTAGCCTGCCCTGGAGAGATCACGCCGGCAGTATTCCCGCCCAGAATTCGAGCTCCATATTTCTGTGCTTCCTCTCGCAAGCGAAGCATATCCGAAATGGGAATATGTTCAGGCACAACGACGACTAACTTAATCCCAGCTCGAACTGCTTCAATCCCTGCTTCCATGACGAACTGTGCAGGCAGGAAGATGACCGAGGTATCCGCTCCCTGTAATTCGACGCATTCACGGACGGTATCATAAACAGGCAGACCATGCACTTCCTGGCCGCCTTTTCCCGGCGACGTGCCGGCCACAATCTGTGTGCCATAGTCCAGCATCCGTTTGGTGTGCGAAGATCCTGCGCCCCCAGTGATCCCCTGGATGATGACGCGGGAATTGCGGGTTACTAATATTGCCATTCTACGCTCCAAACGATTTTTTTATCGCTGTTTCTAAGAATTTAGAAACAATAAGATACAGATTCAAACAAGAAAAGTCAAGCGAATTTCCTTAAGACGATTTAAAACAGGAAAGGCCTGACCTTAATTCCACGGATAATCTGGTTAAGATGTTCCTTCTTCTTCCTCCTGGTAGAGATAAATGGCACAGGATGCAACACAGAATTGTTCGATTATCCGATTGATTTTTTCCGCTCCGCTTAACATTTTTTTAAGCTTCTGTTCCATCCCTGGAGGTAAGTCTTCAACTTTCGACAACATCAACTGTGCATTGCCGGTGATCAGCAATAATGGGTTGTTGACGTCGTGCTTTAGTTCGACGACTGACTCGGCAAAGGAGATGGTTCTCTTCTGCTTTGCTTTCTGAATCTGTTCAACCTCAATTCCTGGAAGAGGGTTGTAGAGCACGCCGACCCTTTGGAGTTTTCCATCCTTGTGGATCGGTTTCAAGATAATCTGCAATCTGTGAGATGCAGATTCTGCGATGGGGACAGTACAGAAATCCACTGGAAAAGAGTAACTCTGAAACGAAAAAATCAGCCTGTTTCCTTGCTGCAGGGAATCAAACTGTTCTCGATCATCTGGATTGGAAATCTGGTAATCTGTAAAAATGTTATAACGACTCTCCTCGGACAAGATTTGAGGATTCGATCCAAATGTGCTGATAAATGAACGGTTGGCTTTCACAGCAAAACCATCGCGGTCCACAATCAATAGAGGAAACTGACAATTCTGGCAGAGAAGTACCTCACCAGACTTGTTATCGCTGAGAATGAAAATATTATTACAACTAGAACAACACGATTTGGTCATCTAAGTTCTCTGGAAGTTGTTAAGGCAGGTGAAAAATGCGACCATAAGTTATAAGAATAAATGGGGAATTTCAAGCTTTTTGGGGGAGGCGTTGTGGGATGCTCAATTTTAAAGCTTGCGGCGGAAATAATAGTCCAAAATAATTGTAACCGGGAAGAATTTTCCAGAGTCAAAATATTAGACAGTGACAAATACCATAAGGAATAGAAGCCATGAACGAAGAAATCTTCATCCCTATTACCCTGTTTTTTGTCGGCTTCGGTATCGCAGCGATCGCCATGTATGCCAAAATTAAGAAGAACCAGGCCGAGCATGCTGAAAGAATGTTAGCGATAGAAAAAGGCGCTCCCCTCCCAGAAACACCGATTGAACGTCCTAAACCCAAAAATCCCTATATCTGGGGATTCGTGTTAATCGCGTTTGGACTTGTGATGGTCTTCGCCTTGTATGCCGAAGGCGATAGCGATTGGGGTTGGGGATTCAGCTTCTTTGCAGTAGGTGTGGCAATCTTAGCGGCTAACATGCTGCATCGCAAAGAGCTGCATAAGCAGGGTTACTTGAATGGTCCGCCATCAAAGGGGAATGACATTCAACCCGGCTCGTCGTCTTAGGATGGTGTCTTTAGCCAGGTCTGGTTTTGCTTCGGGAAAGTCGGTGGTATAGTGCAGCCCCCGGCTTTCTTTTCTTAAAGCCGCCGCCCGCACGATCAACTGCGCCACCTGCACGATATTTCGTAATTCTACGATTTCATCAGTAAGCCGGGCGCGCTGGTAAAAATCCTCAACCTCTCCGGCGATGAATTTCAACCGCCGGCCCGCGCGGGCCAGACGGTGATTAGAACGGACGATTCCTACGTAATCCCACATTAATCGCTGAATCTCAACTCTATCGTGGGAAATTAAGACCCACTCTTCCTGATCTTCCTGCCATTCCCGGCGCCATCTGGGAAGATTCACTGGGGGAGTGGGCATCTGCTCTAATAACCTGGCGGCCGACTGCGCCGCTCGATTAGATAACACCAACGCTTCCAGAAGGGAATTGGATGCCAATCGATTCGCTCCATGAAGACCCGTGTGAGCAACTTCTCCAGTGGCATAAAGACCTCTGATGGAGGTGTGGCCCTGCAGATTAGTCTTAACACCGCCACACATATAATGAGCCGCAGGAACGACAGGAATAGGTTCAACCGTAATATCGATTTTATGTTCGTTGCAGCGCTGATAAATATAGGGAAAACGTTGCTTGACGTCTTCCGCTCGGAGATGCGTTAAGTCTAAAAAAACATGCGAATCGCCGGAGAGTTTCAACTCGCGGTCAATCGCGCGGGCCACAATGTCGCGCGGGGCCAGCTCTTTAGATGAATGATATTTCTCCATGAACCGCTCGCCTGACCTGGTGAGCAGGATTCCGCCGAATCCTCGGACGGCTTCTGAAATCAGAAATGAGCGTGCTTCAGGATGATACAATGTGGTGGGATGGAACTGCATGAATTCCAGGTTAGCAACGACAGCCCCGGCTCGATAAGCCATGGCGATGCCGTCTCCTGTGGCAATGGAAGGATTTGACGTATGGAGATAAACATGCCCGCACCCACCAGTCGCGAGCAGAATTATTTTGGCGGTAAACGCTTCGATATTACCAGTCTGGCTGTCCAGAACATAAGCGCCTCTACAGCAACGCTTGTATTTCCCGGTTCCTGAAGAAACTGATACTATAAGGTCGAGTGCGCAGTGATGAGGATAAACTTGGATGTTAGGATGTTTTCTGACCTGATCTAAGAGCGCCCGTTCGACTTCAGTGCCGGTGCGGTCAGAGGAATAAACGATGCGATTGTGGGAATGACCACCCTCCCTGCCCAAAGCCAGATCATGATCCACCTGCTTCTCTGTTCTGGTAAAATTGACGCCCCAGTCCTGGAGTTGCCGAATGCAGTTAGGCCCTTCTTTGATGACCGTTTCTACAACATCTGGTTTACAAAGACCGGCTCCCGCGGAGAGGGTATCGTCGATGTGACTTCGGAAGGAATCATCGGGTGAAATGACGGCCGCTATTCCACCCTGGGCATAATTGGTGGAAGATTCTTCGTCATTTTTTTTAGTGATGATGGATACCCTGCCGTACTCAGCCACTTTAAGGGCAAAAGTTAATCCACCGATTCCCGATCCAATCAAGAGGAAATCGGCATCGTTGACCCTGTAATCTTTTCCCGTCTGTCTTCCCGTCATTCTGAGAACTCGGCGGTTGAGTCTGATTCTTCTTTAATGATGTAAATCTCTTCGCCTTCCCGGGCCATTCCCCAGTGTCGGGCAACCCGCTCCAACTCCAGGCTGTCACCCTCCTCCAGAGCATTTATTTGCGATGAAAGTTCGTCAATCTGGCCTTGCAGTGAATCATTCTGAGATTCCATCTTATGGCTGTAGCGTTTTAACTCGTACCATTTCAATAAACCACCGCGGTAGAATAAAAAAATACCTGCCAGGATTACGAAAAGGACGCCGAAAAAGATACGGCGCCCGATACCTCTCCACTTGTACTTATCAGCGTTTTTCATAAGTGTGCGATGGGATTTGTCCAGATATTTCCATAATAAATACCGGAATTCCCTAACTCTTCTTCAATGCGGAGAAGCTGATTATACTTGCAGATACGATCCGTGCGGGATGCCGAACCGGTTTTAATCTGGCCGACTCCAGTGGCTACCGCCAAATCAGCGATGGTCGTGTCTTCGGTCTCACCTGAACGGTGTGAAATGACCGAAGAATACCCGTTCAGACGTGCTAAAGCGATGGCATCCATTGTTTCACTTAATGTGCCAATCTGATTCAGCTTGATTAAAATTGAGTTGCAAACCTTTTTCTCTATCCCCTGCTTCAAGCGATTGACATTGGTGACAAACAGGTCGTCGCCCACTAACTGGATCTGACTCCCTAACGCTTTCGTCATTTCTCGCCAGCCATCCCAGTCGTCTTCCGCCATACCATCTTCAATTGAAATGATTTGCGGATATTGCTTGACCATATCAACCCAGAACTGCACCATCTCATCAGATGATAGCTCTCTATTTTCAGATTTCAGCACATATTTCCCGGATTCAGCGTCATAAAATTCACTGGCAGCGGGATCCAGCGCGATGAAAATCTCTTCTCCAGCCTTAAAACCAGCTTTTTCAATCGCTTCCAGAATGACGTCCAAAGCTTCCTGGTTAGATCGCAAATCAGGCGCGAACCCGCCTTCATCGCCGACACCGGTTGACATTCCTTTATCATTCAGCACTTTTTTCAGAGCATGGAAAGTTTCTACGCCCATCCGTAATGCCTCACTATAGGTCGCGGCGCCGCGTGGCATCACCATGAACTCCTGCAGATCGACGCTGTTATCCGCGTGACTGCCGCCGTTTAAGATATTCATCATCGGAACCGGTAGAATGCGCGCGCCCACACCGCCAATATAGTGATAAAGTGACAGATCAAGCGCGTTAGCCGCGGCCTTGCAAACGGCCAGAGAGACGCCCAGGATCGCATTAGCGCCTAACTTTGATTTGTTCGGCGTGCCATCAAGTTTGATCAGCAGACGGTCAATATCGGCCTGGTACGTTGCTTCCAATCCAGACAGTTCCGGCGCGATAGTTAAATTAACATTTTCGACTGCCTGCAGAACGCCTTTACCGTTGAAGAACGATGGGTCTCCATCACGCAGTTCAATCGCCTCGTGCTCACCCGTAGAAGCGCCTGAAGGGACAATCGCGCGTCCCATCGCGCCATTCAACAAGACAACTTCGACTTCGACCGTGGGATTACCGCGCGAATCTAAAACCTGCCGCGCAAATACATCATTTATGATTGTATCCATGTCTGCCTCAGTATTTTTTATTCTTCTTCCTGCATCATGTCATCCATGATGGCTTGAGCCTTCTCTTTTAAGGTTTCCGGGACCATGATCTTCGCTTCCGAGCCAGCGAAATCCGCTCCGGTAATAACTCCCATAGCGCCCGATCCAAAAAGTGAATGGATGTAATTGGGAATCTCGTTCTGGTCTAAGACTTCAGCAATCATCTTGGCATACACCACGCCCGGAAGAGGACGCAGAGCAACCCACTTGACATTTTTGAGGCTTTCAAAGAGATCGGGCAGTTCATCAATGAGCTCAGCTTCGCAATCGGGGCAGGATTTAACCTCGGCGACGTACTCATAGCGGCAATTCGGACAAAATGGCATGGTGACACCTCATTAAAACTGGACAGATAAAGGGGAATCAGAGATTTTCCAGAGACCTTTGGCGACATTGCTTTCACTTTGGAAGACAAGGTAGCTGTATTTGCCGTAATGACGCAGTTTACGACCGATGACCAACGCGTCTGGAGCGTGCTTTACTATGATAAAAGCCGTTGCTATGTTAAGATTGTCCGGATGCCTTCCGGCTGCCACCAGTGTATTGTTGAAATCGGTGAATGATTTGTCTGCCAGCAGAAATCCACTGTCATTAACCCGCCATTGATTACCATCCAGCCAGTCAGCGGGTATCGCCTGATTCTCCGCGGGAGAACCGAGGAAAATGACGGCGCCGGATTCGATCTCCGCGGGGGTGGTCTCATAGTCGTTGACGATGGTCGTCACAGTGCCGCCTCCGTGGGGGCGCAGTTCATTCGCCAGCGAGGCATAAGCTTCCTGGAATTCTGGCGCTATCAGACCTGGCAGAACGATGGTTAATTGGCCTTTGCCAAAAACGTCCGCTAATGTGGGAGGAGTTTCAGATGGGTCTAACCTACGGAAAACTTCAAAATCCGGATCGACAGAGAAACCGGTTGGTTCGAAAATGGTTTGCAGTGTAACGATCTGTGATGTGTCCGATAGGGTAGTCTGCAAATGCGCGGTCTGGCTGCTGCCCGTAACCAGAACCGGTACATCCAACATGTAAGGAAGACCATTTTGTGTCTGGTTTAAAGTGAATGAAATCTTCCAAGCGCCTTCAATCTTACTTTTCTGCCAGTTTTCAATCGTGAAGGATGGCGCTCCGGTTTGATTGACCCACTGATCGAAAAACCAGGAGAGTTTCAGCGCAGTTTCCTTTTCAAAAGCCTTCTGCACGTCTCCCCACGATGCATACGTCCAGACGTTATCGTTGTAGAACCGCTTCAGAGATCGCCAGAAATCTTCCTCGCCGACATAACGCCTCAGCATGTGGTAGAGCATAGCTGATTTGCCGTACCCCACGGCGCGTTGCGCAGGATTGTGACGTTCGCGGAACCGCACCAGAGGGAAATCATTTCCGGCGTTGGTATACGCGGTATAATCTCGCATTACCGTAGATCGGTACTCCTTCGCATCATCCAACGATTTCTGCTCTTTGTAAAGATAATCGGCACAGTAGGTCGTCAGTCCCTCACACCAGTTACCGGTTTCGGAATCGACGTAAACCGAATTTCCCCACCAGTTATGACAGACTTCATGTCCCAGTGAAGTCCTCACAATGAAGGGAAGCCGCAGTACCTGCGATCCTAACAGTGTGTACGACGGCATACCGTAACCCGATGCGAAGAAATTATCGACGACTGCGAATTTTGCGTAAGGGTAGGGTCCCAGGATATCAGTATAGAGATCAAAATATCCCTTTAGTGCCTCCAGGTACATGGGGGACAGTTCACTCTGTTCAGCGTAGAAATAGGTTGCCAAACGGATGCCGTCATGCTCAATCTCTTCCACCTGATATTGTCCCGCAACCAGATGAATCGCATCCATCGGGTGGTTGCAAATCCAGGTCTCGCTGAGTATTCCATCTGCAGCAATCCATTCGGTGCGCTCTCCTTCAGTGACCGTCCGGTATGGTTCAGCAATTTTTGTAGTCAGCGTAAAACTGAATAACTGACGACTCAGTGCAGGGTAGAAGATGGCAGCGGGGCCGAGGTAAACTCCCTCCTTGCCGATATAAGCATTGATCTTATCAGTGACATATTCCCGGCTGAATTGATTGCTTTCAACCTCGTCGTGCAGCATTCCCCGGTAGGAAATCAGTAACAGAGGCTCCTTCTCTTTGCGCAGATCTTCAGGAATGACGATAGTGATCTCTTTCGTCCGACCGTAATAGTTGACATCTTCGCTGTCAACCTTTGTTTCGTAATGCGCAGGATCAGGAAATGCGTCTTCCGACCAGGCGATTTCCACTTCCTGGAACTCGACTGAAAGAACTTCCAAAGCCTTGTTCAGCAGAAAAGAAAACGACTCCGGCTTCTTTATTTCACGCTTCAGACTGATCTGATCGGATGCGGTGATGGTGTGCTGGTCCAAATCGAATGCAAGTGTGAGCGCATGATTTTGAATGCTGTAATTTGGAACGATTGGCTGCGCAGAAGTTGTTGCTGTGGTCAGCATGGAAAGCGCTGCAAAGAGTACTACAAGAATTTGTGTATTGGCTTTCATATCTCTTGACCTCAAAGGCTCTTTGATTTTCTCAGGTTATACGTGCGAGCTTTTTGCAGATTTTCAGGTTTTGATTCTCTTTCTGTTGAAGCAGAATCGCAATCCTGAATACGTGAACGCCTATCATTAAAGCATTTTACTAAATGGTCATGCCAAAAGCAATAAATTTCTGCAATAGTTTTATCAAAAAACAGAAGGAATTCAAGCTGTTATTAGTTTTATTATAAGTATGTCGAACGAAATGGATACACCTCTGATCATTTCGGCGTCTCGCACGAAAGATATGGTGCATCGCTCACCGGGTCTTCTGGCAAAATTACTTTTGGGTGAAGCAGATTGCCGCTGGGGACCTTACGCGCCCTTCGGCAGGATAGATCCTGCTGCGATCCACTCGATAGTCTTGTGGACCAAAGATCCTCACGCCTTAATATCACATCCAGACTTGAACCAGACTCTTTGGCTGCTGAAGAAACGGTTCAACGTCCAGATTGCGCTGCAAATCACAGCCACCGGTTTCGGAGGCAGTTTTATCGAACCGGGCATTCCGCGCTGGGAATCGGTGGTTGAAACGGTGCAGCGGATTTTCCAATCCGGACTAATACAACCTCAAGCCACAGTGTACCGGTTCGATCCCTTCCTGAAGATTCACACTCCCGGCGGACGCTGTATCAGTAATATCAACTTTCCCATCTTTGAAACCCTCAGCAGAGCATTTATCAACTTGGGAATCAAACGCGTGACCACCAGCCGCGCGGATGCGGTTCGCTATCCCATGGTCGCGCAAAGGTTAGCTGGTTTTAACCTCACATTAGATGATTTCGAAGAACAGGAAGCCTTCAGGTTTTGCCAGATGGTGGACGCAGATTGTCAGCACAAAGAAGCTGACTTCAGCATCTGCTGTGAACCCCAGCATCCGACACTGCTGAAATGGGGCTGCATCGATGGACGATGGCTGAATCAGACCAAAGGTTCAGCGTTTCCCAGAGCGACCGAAATCCTGCATAACAAAATCGGCCGACAGCGCCCCGCCTGCCGTTGCACCTACAGCCGCGATATCGGATATTCAACTGGATCTAAAACCTGCTTCAGCGGCGGTTTCGGATGTCTTTACTGCTATTCGCAGGGAAGTGCAAATCCTCCTCACCTTGAGAAGATTATCGCTGAAATCGCAGACTTTGACCGCCATCCGCAAGACTATCTGAAAGCGAAAGGCTTGCATCCGTCACTTCATTGCGCACCCTGATCTATTTCTCTGGCAAACCGCTGCCACCCGCCCGCTTTAACTCAGCCTCCATCACGTTATCCAGCTCCTTCTGCAAATCTTCATTCAGAGCGGGTTGATGATCTTGGGCGAGGATCTTTTCAACCTCTGCCGCGGCGCGGTCTTCTGCAGTCGGCAGTTCAGTAAATTCCTGCGATCCCCGCGCCCGCCTGTCGATTGATTTTCCCGGAGAATAGATTTCGTCCCGGAACCACTTCAAGGTATGAGGATGCGTCAACAGGTGTCCGCCGGGTTCTAATGCTGTCAGCAGATCCAAGGCCATCACGCTATCCCGTTGTGCCATCCCTTCTATCAGGCGGTAAGCCATCCCGCATATTTCGTTGTCCAGCACCAGCTTTTCAAAACTCTGGCAGCTTTCGAAATCCATCATGCCCGGCCCGGAAACCATGTTGACGCCGCTTAAGGCCGCCAGCAAAATCCCCATCGCAGATTCCAGCCCCGCCTGGTAATCCACCCGTTTTGCATCCGATAAACCCATGTAAGCGTGCGTCGGCAAACCCAAGGCTTTACCTACAGCCACGTCCGCCATATCAATCATCATGGTTTCAATAGCGCCCATCGGAGTGGTCCCGAAGCGCATATCCATCGCCGAGGGCGACCCGCCCCAGATAACCGGCGCGCCAGCCGCCGCGCTCTGCGCAATCACAATCCCGCAAAGCGTTTCTGCCGCATGTTGAGTAACCGCTCCAGACAAGCTCATCGGCGCTGTCGAACCGGTTAAAGGCATGGAAACAAATTCTGATGGAATCCCCGCCAACGCCGCTTCCATCACTGATTGCGTGGTCAGATCAGACCACATCAGCGGCGGCGATGGGCAAGCATCGAAAATCGCCAGCGGTTTGGCCTTCAGTTCCGCGGCGCCTCCCCGAACCAGGGTCAGCATCTCTTTCATCACAGTAAAGCTTGCCTTCTCGAACGTGCCGGTAATCACCGGTTTGCTGCCTTCACGCAGCGCCAGATAGAGACGGTAAGAATCCCCGCAAGCCTCAAGAACGTCGGAGCTGACGAGGGCTGTCGATTGCAGGTTGAAATTAGGCAGACTGTCAACCAGGTGAACGAAGTCGATCAGATCAGCAGTGACCGGTTTACGGATCTTTTGCTGCTTCCGGTCATAGAGATACAGCGCCGCAGACCCGGGATCGAAATTAACCATATCGCCGGAAAGGTCGCAGCATTTATCTCCAATTATATTCCAAAGCTGAATGGCGCTGGGCGCAGTATTCAGGGCATCTTCCACCATTTTACGCGGAAAGGTCAATCGACCGATCCCTTTCTCTTTGTCTTCCAAACCTGCTGCGCTCGCGCCGCAGGCCTGAAGATGCTGGTAAGCGTCCGGGTTTTCGATATAGATGCCGACCTTCTCCAGAATGGAAAACGCCTCGACGATAATGCGTTCTACGAAATCATCGGAAATTATCTTTACTTTAGGGCGTAAGGCTGGAGCGATCATATTGTTCTCTATTCTACATTACATTAATGATTTGTCTTAGCTGTATAATGTGTTCGGGTGTGCTTCCGCAACACCCCCCGATAGCCTGTATGCCGAGACTTAACATCGTCTTACCGAATTCAGCAAATTCTTCCGGTCCCTGAGGATAGACGACGTCCCCTGCCTTAATCTGTGGCGATCCTGCATTTGCCTGGAAAAGCAATGGAGCGCTTACCTTTTGCTTCAACTCTGCCGCCAGGATGGCCATTCCTTCAGCTTCCAAGGTGCAGTTGGCGCCTACCAGAAATGCGCCATTGGCAGCCAGTTCATTCAGCGATTCTGCTGCTGGATTTCCCATCACTGTAAAAAAACCGCGCGGAGTCTGGTTGAAAGTCAGTGTCACGCCCACTGGAATCTGCGGCGCCATCTTCTGGCAAGCGCTCAGACAGATCTGAGCTTCCTTCAGATCGTAAAAGGTTTCCAGCATAAAAAAGTCGATGCCGGTTTCTGCTAACAGACCAGCCTGCTCTTCATACACCTCCTGAGCGACGGTTTCGGTCAGAGCGCCATGCGGTTCGAAGAATTCACCGGTCGGGCCTAAGTCCACCGCGATATAGGTGGTATCCTGAGATGCTGCTTTGGCTAATTCAACGGCTTTGAGGTTTACTTCAGTAACTTTATCCTCCAGACCCACTTTTTCCAAGCGGATACGATTTCCTCCGAAAGTACAAGCAACGATGACGTCAGATCCGGCAGCCACGTATTCACCATGAACCTGCTGAATCTTGTCCGGGTTCTCCAGCACCCATGCTTCCGGCGCCATCCCGGAGGGCAAGCCCATGGAGATGAGCCGCGATCCGAATCCACCATCGAAGAGCAGGGGTGGTCTTTGATGGATGCGTTCAGTGATAGGAGGACGCATATCAGGCCTCCAACAGGCTGACAGCCAGATCGACGGCACGAGCGGCGTCCGGAGCATATCCATCCGCACCAATTTCTGCGGCCCAGTCGGACGTAACCGGCGCGCCGCCCACCAGCACCCGGACGTTTTTACGCAGGTCTTGCTCAGTCAACATATCGATCAGCTTCTTCTGATTGACCATGGTCGTCGTCAGTAACGCTGAAAGCACGAGGAAATCCGGCTTTTGATCGACGGTTGCCGCAATAAATCTGTCAAGCGAAACGTTAGCGCCCAGATCTATGACTTCAAAACCGTTAGCCGAGAGCAAGGCGCAGACCAGATTTTTCCCGATTTCATGGGTGTCGCCCTGAATCGTGCCAGCGACGACCTTGCCCCGAGATAAATGCGCTGATGCGGCGGCCTTATCCGGAAACAGGAGATCCATCGCAGCTTGCATTGCCTTGGCGGACATTAGCAGTTGCGGTAAAAAGAATTCACCCTGATCGAAAAGATAACCAGCATGACGGATGGCTTCGATGAAGGGGGTCAGTGCTTGCAGCGGTTCCAAGCCGGATTGAAGCGAGCTGGTGGCGAAGGAAGCCGCCAGTTCCGCATTGCCATCCAGAATGGCTTGCTTGATCTCTTCAGGATTCGGAGTTGTACTCACGGATTCACCTATTTATTTGTTTTTTTGACATGTCCCACAGTAATAAGCGCTGCGGCCGCCCAGTCTTATGCGTTTGATTTCTGTGCCGCAAAGACGGCAGGGTTTTCCCGCGCGTTCGTAAACGTTCAGCAGGTTTTTGAAATTGCCGGGCTTATCATCTATACGGCGATAATCACTAACCGTCGTGCCGCCCTCTTTCAAGGAGTCCAGCATTACCTGACGGAGAGCCGCCGCCAGACGAACCTGTTCTGCCTTAGTTAAACGGCCTGCGAACCGGTCAGGTTTGATTCCGGCGCGGAAGAGAGCTTCGGCAGCATAGATGTTCCCCACACCCGAAATCAGGCTTTGATCCATCAAGACCGTATGGATCGCTCGCTTGCGGCGATTACCCTGTCGGCTAAAGACCAAACTTTTCACTGCTTCAGCGCTAAATCCCGGATCGAGTGGATCGATACCGATATGATCTAATCGGGTCATCGGCTCATCCGGCTGATATAGCTCCAGCCGCCCAAAACGCCGCACGTCGATATGATCCAGTCGGCTGCCGTCACTGAAACTGTACTGGCTGCAAAGATGGTTCGGATCCGGCATTCCATCACTGGCGGAAACAAACTTGCCCGTCATCCCTAAATGACCGATCACCTTCGCTCCATCATCCAGCGCAAAGATCATGAACTTGCCGCGCCGTTCGATGCTTGTAAATCGCTTCGAGATCAGGAACTGCCCGAAATCCAGCTTTCGTTCAGCCGGATGTTTCAACATATCCTGCTTCAACAATCGGGCTTCAGTGATCTGTACGCCCAGGATCCGGCCTCGTAGCTCACGCACAATCGTTTCGACTTCCGGCAGTTCGGGCAAGGAATTCCTCTATTTCAGAAGGTAGCGGTAACTGACGTAAAATCGGTCGTCACTGTTCCCCGACGGAAACCAGTGATACGCCGCGCTAAGCCCCGCCAAACCTCCATTGGTGAAAAGACCCAGTCCGCCGGTCCAATAATCATCGTAGGCGTTTTGCACTCGCCCAGCCTGTATTGCAATCCCCGATGAGGGTCGAAATTCCGCTCCCAGCCGATACTCTGCCTGATCGAAATCCTCTACCTCGTCCCAGCTTACGAAACTACCCTGCAGCGAGCCGGTAATCATCTGCCCCAGACGGTATGAAACGCCCAGGTTGATGCGTGACGGGATGATTTGAGAACCCGGGTTGGTCACATTCTGTAAATTCAACCCCACCAGGAATTTCCCCCAGGGGACAAATGCACCGACATCACCGGTAAAATAATGCTTCCGCTCCTCGTCCGGCCATTTTTCATTGATATACTTGAACGTCACACCAACCGGAATGCCAATCGGCGTCAGATAAACCGTTGAAAGCAGCGTTGCCACCGCGTCAGCGTCAGGTTGAAACGGTGAAGTCAAACGGTAAACCCCAAATCCTGCCCCTCTTAAATTGGCTTGTTCATATTTCAGATAACTGATTCCCCACAGAGCCGGAAGTCCGATGTCAGAGAATCCCAGCGTCGCATCTACTGCGATGCGGTTGTTAAAGTAGAGTCCGGCAGGATTATACCACACTGTGGTGGCGTCTTCCGGCAAAGCCACGCCCGCTCCGCCCATCCCCTGTATGCGCGCTCCAGCCGGTTCTAACGCCTGCGAAATCAGCGGCGTAAAAACAATAATAACAAATAGTGTCCAGATTGTAGATTTCATGGTTATAGTATAATAATATAAGTCTTTATTCGCAAGCCCAATCGCACGGTTTCCCCAAGCGATACGGTCGTTTCCGGTTATCAGGGAATCGGTCTGAGTGCCCCAGAATCGGTTGAAATGTCTTGACATTCTCTTCGCTTCAGCCTATATTTCTTCTGATAACTATGGGGGAGAACTGTCTCCTTTCGGGAACAGCTCCATCTTGCCGCGGTTTAAATTACCATTCCCTGCTTTATTGGGAAGGACATTCGAATGAATTATTCTATCCTGGTCGTTGACGATTCCTGGGAATCCCGGGAAATGATCATGTCGGTTCTAAATACCGATGAAGCCTACGACATTGCGCTGGCTGAAAACGGCGAAGAAGCGCTTTCCAAGATGCAACTCAAGAACTACGACCTGGTTATCACCGATATCTCTATGCCGGTGATGGATGGCCTGGAACTCTTGGATCATCTGAACAAGGAGATGCCCAATATACCGGTCATCACTTTTACCGGTTTCGGCGACCTCTTCGGCATCAAGGCCTTAGAACGCGGAGCCGAAGACTGCATTTTCAAACCCTTCGATGCCCGTGATTTCAAACTGCGCATCGCCAAGGCTCTGAAATACAGCCACTTGAAAAAGTACCACGACCGGCTGGAACAGAAGAACGAAGAGCTGCGCATGCTGTCGGTCACAGATCAACTGACGCAGCTTTACAACCGTCACTTCATGCTGGACGCGCTAGGCAGGGAATTCGCCCGCGCTAAGCGCTACCGCAGCAAGCTCTCCTGCGCTATGGTGGACATCGACCACTTCAAAATGATCAATGACGAATACGGACACATGCAGGGCGATTCCATCATGCGCGAATTCTCCGCGCTGATCAAAAACACCTGCCGCGAAGTCGATATCTGCTGCCGTTACGGCGGCGAAGAATTCCTGATCATTCTGCCGGAAACCGACCGCCGCGGCGCCGAATGTATGGCTAACCGCCTGAAGCGAGCGACTGAAACCATGCCCATCTTTAAAGTCAACAGCACGGAACTGATGGACGAACTGACCATCAGCATATCAATTGGCTTGGCCTACTACCCCGATCCGCGCATCAAAACCGAACAGGATCTGGTCGGACTGGCCGACGAAGCTTTATACATGGCCAAAGATAAAGGCAGAAATTGCGTGATTGTTGCCTGATTATGTGATACAACAACATGAGTGTCGTGGTCGAGGGCGACCACGACTATAGTATAACGGCGGTCTTCGGGCCGCCTTTTTTATTGCCATTATCAAAATGGTAGCGCGGGGGCTTGCCCCCGCAGCAACAAGGGATTGCAACCCCTTGTTAATGCCTGTAGGGGCAGGTCCTGCCCGAAGGAATCCGGCGACTGCCGGAAGACGAAGCATTCTCATCCAACTGCCAAGCCCCCCTTATGAAGGGGGGACGATCAGCCGTCCGGCTGATCAGGGGGGATCTTCTTTTGCCCTTCCGTGCAAATTTGTGAAAACAGGCACACCTCTTGCCTTATCTATTATACTACTGGAAAAACAGGCCTTTATTGATAAAAAAAGGGTAAAACTATGAAAACTTTGCACTCGCTTTGTATGTTTATGCTTGCTCTGGCGAGCATCAGCTATGCAGACTTTATCGAAGTCTCCGGCGATGTCTCCGGCATCTGGGATGCGGATACGGTGTTGGTCACCGGTGAAGTCCAAATTCCAGCCGGTGATTCTCTTACCATCGCCCCCGGCGTAGAAGTGCTTTTCATGGGAAACTACAAGCTGATCGCCAATGACGCCGCACTCCTGCAAGCTATCGGAACAGAGACCGATTCCATCCGCTTTGATTGGTACTATGAAGGAATGTATTGGCACGGTATCCGGTTCATTGTCTCCGCCGATTCCAGCCGGTTGGAATACTGCATCATCAAACACGGATTCGCTTCCGGCGCAGATGTCAACGGCGGCGGCATTCAGATCAATACCTGCAGCCCCACGATTACTCACTGCACCATTGATAGCTGTAAAGCCGCGTACGATGGTGGTGCGATATGGGCAGAGTATTCCGCCTCTGAGATCAGCTTTTGCACCATAACCAATAATTTCGGTGATGACGACTGCGGTGCTATCTCATTCAGTAATTCCAACCCTGTCTTTAACGGAAATTATATCGCCGCGAATTGGGCGGATGATTCAGTAGGCGGTGCTTTCTTTAATAGTGGCACAGTTACATTTACAGATAACACAGTCACAGGTAACTGGGCAGGAAACGATGGTGGTGGATTATTTTTAGAGATTACGGATGGTCTGATTGCCAATAATACGATAAGCAACAATTCCGCCAACGAAGAAGGGGGCGGGGTCTTTGTAAACGGCCCCTCAAATTTGATGATCGAGTACAACTTGATTAATGATAACTTTGCGGCTGACGATGGTGGGGGAATTTTGTTCAGCGACGATTGGAGTTGCACAATACGCAGGAACATCATTGCAGACAATACGACCAATCAAGTTGGGGGAGGTATTTGCGTTCAGTCAGGATCACATACGATCATTGACAATGAAATCTACGGCAATCAAGCCGGCCAGCACGGAGGCGGAATTTATAACGCCGCCCAGTACATCATCATCCAGGGCAACTTGATCGCAAGCAATAGTTGCGAATCGTCCTACAACGGTGGTGGCATCTATCTAAATGACGGTGATAATCAGGTTATCAATAACGTCGTCTGTAATAATTCCGCATATAAAGGCGGTGGAATATATTGCGAAAGTCCTATCAACGCCATCACCGGCAATCAGATCTACCTCAATGAAGCTTATCTGCAGGGTGGAGGTCTCTATTGCGAGAATAACTCAAATGATATAACCTACAATTATATCACCAATAATCAGACAACAGCAACTAATGGTCAAGGTGGTGGTGTTTTTCTGATAGGTTCAAACCACCGTGTCGCCTCCAACGTCGTCAATGAAAATTTCACCAACTACGGTGGTGGTATCTATATTAGTGCTTGCAACGGACTTGATTTCTATAATAACGATCTGGCGCATAATATCGCTGTAGCGAATGGCGGAGGAATGTACTTGATGAGCATTT
>JAHJDJ010000282.1 GCA_018812585.1 bacterium | reverse complement strand
TAGTCTGGATTTCAGCTCTTACGGTGAAATTGAGGATAAACCTGCTATTGTCTGTTCCTCCACGCCCTTTGTAATACCACCCACGACATCGGTTTTATCCCTGTGGATCTGGGATGAGACTGGCTTCGATTTTGCCTGGGAATCGGGTTACCAGTATTATTCTGATTATCGCCACCCCTATCTGGCGGATATGGATGGCGACGGTAAAGTCAGTATTCTCCATGTCGAAGACGACCACAACCAAATGTACGATTGGGAACTGACCACAACCGGTATCTGGGAGCCGCCTGAAGACCACCACCCTGACCATTTCACGTTACACCCTGTCTATCCCAATCCGTTTAACCCTACAACAACGATCACATTCACTCTGCCGATGGCGGGGGAAGTTGACTTGAGCGTTTTCGATATATCCGGCTCCCGCGTAGGGGGCGGTCTTGCGCCGACCCGCTCCTACCCCCCCGGAACACACAGCATCCAATTCGACGGATCGAACTTAACTTCTGGTATTTATTTTATCCGTTTGCAGGCAGGAGAATTCACTGCCCTGCAAAAGATGGTGTTGCTGAAATAGGTGTTGCGATTTAGGAGGATAGACATTCTTGTCTGTCCTTCATACCCCCCCGTCAGGCAGTGGCATAGCCATTCCTACGAAAGAATGCCTGACCTCCAAATGGGGCTATCCCACAGCAGTACAGTGGGGCACCACGCGAAGTGGCCACACTGATGGATACTCACCGCGAAGCGGGTACGTATAATCTCACCTGGGATGCAGGCCATCTGCCGTCCAGCGTTTACTTCGCGCAAATTCAGGCAGGAGATAATACCTCAGTGCAGAAACTGCTGCTGACGAAGTAGTGGTCGTTGAGTCTATCAGTTACGTAAAAAAAGCGGAAGGTTTTTCAGCCTTCCGCTTTTCGTATTGCAAACGGATGCTCTATGTTGTCAGCCCTTAGATCATTTGATCAATAGAGCCTTCCCTGTGAGGACTCTATCTGCTACTTTGGCGCGGTACACATAAACGCCTGTCGGCAAAGCCTTGCCGGAGAACAGGAAGTCATGGCTTCCTGCGTCCAGATGGCCGTCGAACAGTTCGGTTACCAGCTTACCGGACAGGTCAAAAATTGACAATTGAACCGGATAGGCATCATCCAGCGACAGGCTGATGGTTGTTGAGGGATTGAAAGGATTCGGATAATTTGAGACGCCCAGGCTGACCTTTTCAGGCTGCTGGCTGGGTGTTCCCGGTTCCTGCGAATCCAAAGCCTCAACAAAAATCTCCTTCAACTCAGGAATGCGATCCAGATAACTCTGCCAATGGAACCCAATGTCAACAATACCGCCATCTTGCACTAAGTCTGATCTGGTGCTTCCGGGGATCATCGGCGAATTCGGATCACCGGCATCTAAACAGGGGCTATTCTGAGATTGCCCTGCGGCAGTCTGGCTCAAGAAGAAGAACCCCGTTGGAGGTGTGCTGTAGAACAGCGGATCGGAACTGATATTCCCGGTTCCACTCAGACCACCATCAACGTCAGAGTAGGTGAAGTTGACACTTCCACTGCACTGAGGACTCGTGGTCGAAATGTTCAAGAACACGAGATTGTTCTTCCCATTGATCGTGGCGCCTGAGTAAGCCAGAACACCACCACCCATCGCGGAAACGCTACTGTAGGTGCAGAAATTTTTGATGATGGTGTTGTTGATCAGAGTGGTTGTACAGTTGTAGGCATAGAAGCCACCACCGCGATAAGCGGCTTGATTGGTGACAAACATGTTGTTGGTAAACGTGCAGTTGTTGGAACTATAGCAGCGGATCCCGCCACCACCGCACGTGCCTCACGTACTTGTGGATTTGTTCTTGGCAATAATTGAATTGTCCACCGTGACGTACTGGCTGTTATTAATGTACATTCCGCCGCCGTTACCGGCTTCATTCGCCAGGAAGATACAATCGGTAATCGTAGCGGACATGACGTTGTTGATGTACATTCCGCCGCCCGAGCTGGCGTAGTTATTTTTGATGTAGCAATGGCTGATGGTGATGCCATCCTCTTCGATATAGACGGCGCCGCCATTGTAATCCGGGTAAGTGTGATACTTTGCCCATTCCAGGCGGGCATAGGAAAGAATGCTATTGGGTGAGCATCCAACCATAAAGCGGATACCGCTCCACTCACAAGTGGAAGTGGCCTGTTGACGCTTAAAAACGATGGAATCTGCTTCAGTTCCTACAGCATGTAACGTGCCGAAAACCTTCAAAGCATAATGCCCGGTGAACAGGAAGGTGGTTCCCGGTTCGATAGTGAGACTTTGACCGGCATCTACCTGGCAGTTTCCCACTACATTGTAAGTTCCGGGCCCTAAGGTTCCGGATAATGACCCACTGATATCCTGCGCGATTGCGGTTGTGAATAACAGCGCAAAAGTAAGCAGAACAGCAAGGGCCAGTGTTCTGGCTCTAGTCATCAAACCTCCATGTTATTATATCCGTCTGCGTTGGATTGATTATGTTTAGATAATATAATAAAAACTTTCTGCAAAAGCAAACAAAAAATGATGCCGAATGATTATTTTTCCAAGTGTAACATTATTATGTAGCGTTATTATTTGTCAAATGTAACAGGTAAAAGCTATAAAATATACAAATTGATATTGACACACCACATATTAAAGTATTATATTGATACTATGAACAATTACCTGCTCAGGAGACACTGCTATGGCAATTTTAAAACCGCTCATTATCCTTCTGGCGCTGCTGCTTTGGCAGAGCTGTTTTGCTCAACTTTCCTACACCGGCGCCTATGGCGGTTACCCGCACTGTGAAGCCTGTCACGCTTCCGGTTCACCGGATATGGATCAGTTTACTGAGTGGCATCTTACTTCACACGCCGCCGCCTACGACGACCATCCCGAATTGCAGAACGATGACGCCTGCTTACCCTGCCATACGACTGGCTGGGATGTCGCACTGAATAATGGTGGTTTCGATGATTTCTTCTACGCGGGCGATACTACCGGCATGAACTCCATGCGCAACGTCCAATGCGAATCGTGTCATGGTCCCACAGCATATCCTCACACCAGCAGCCCCATCATCGATCATGGCGCGGAATTGTGCGGGCAATGTCATAATCAGGAGTTCAGCGCCTATTATGATGAATGGGCTGCAAGCGCACATCACGGAGATCCGGCTGAGCACGAGTTGGAATGCGCCAAATGTCATGAAGCAGCTTCCGCAGCTCACTTTCTTGACACCGGCGAAGCACTGGCCTCCCTTCCCGATGAGCAGATCTGGGAAATCACCTGCGCCGTCTGTCATACCTCTCACGATCCCGAGTTGAACGATTATCAACTTCGGCTCTGGCCGGCAGAAAGAACCTGTCGCAGTTGTCATACCGCGGATGGCGCCACGGTCGGAGAAGTGCCGCATTCACCTCAGGCCGAAATGCTGATTGGCCCCGGCGCGGCGTATGAATGGCCCGGCTACTGGTACAATAATTCCTGCCACGAAATGTATCTGCCGGAACCGTGCGTCATGTGTCATCAATGGCCGGAGATGTACGCCAATCCCGACACCGTCAGCACGGGTCATGCCTTGCAACCAGACATCCTCTTTTGTGCGGGTAACGGTTGTCATGCAGGTCAGATTCCACCGGATTCAAGCTTCAACATTGCCGGTATCTTCGAGGAGATGGACAGCCTGATCGTGACTCTGGACTCATTGCTGCAATTAGCCGATACCACCCGCATCGAATACTGGCAGGCGAAATACGACTATGATTTTGTCGTCAATGATGGCAGCCGCGGCGTTCATAACTATTTCTACGCCCGCGATCTGCTGATCTCGTCCATCGAGGGGATTATACCCTGGCTAGTGGTGGAGGGCAGAGATTACGGCATGACCACGCCCGACACCTATGTTCTGCATCCCGCGCATCCTAATCCGTTCAATCCGGTTACCTGGATCGCTTACGAACTGCCAGTTGCCGGGCAGGTGCGATTAGACGTCTATGATATCGCGGGAAGAAACGTCAGAACTCTGGTGGATGGTTGGAAAGGGGTCGGAAGCCATGTTGTGGAGTTCACGGCTGCCGGGCTGGCCAGCGGAGTTTACGTTTACCATCTGGAAGCAGGCAGCTACCGTGACGTCAGGAAGATGGTGCTGATGAGGTAGCTGTTGGCTTTTGGCAGTTAGCGATTAGCACAAATGCCCCGATCTGTCGGGGCGTTTGTTTTACAATCCCACCAGGGATTGTCATGCCGGACTTGCCTGTGCCTGTGGTAATCCAGAATTCAGAGCAGTACTCTTTTATTGGCATTGTACTCTGGATCCCGGATCATTTGTCCGTCTGACGACGTACAAGCACGGGATGACATGGTCTGCGACCATGTTTGATTCACCTCACCACCGCAATCTTCACCACCTTGGTCTCCGATCCCGCCTGCAAACGCGCCAGATACACCCCAGACGCCAGATTGCGTTCATCCAACTGGATTGAATACGACCCCGCCTGCCGGAAACCCTCGCTGATGGTCTGCACCTGCTGGCCTAAAATATTGAACAAGTCGATGGTGACGTGGGTTGCAGTGTGTAGGGTGAAGGAAAGTCCAGATACATTTACATTTGCGGTTATTTGCCCCGGTTTCTTTTCTACCGGCGGTGGGAAGATGGGCCCACCTAATGCCCCATCCGGATTGACATGTTTTCCCCATAGTTTATCATCTCCACTTTCAAACCACACTATAGCCATTCCTCCATTGGCGCTCGCCTGCGGATTCAAGTGCATCCAATAGATCGCGCCAAACTCATAACTCGCTATTTGAGCGCCAGAGCCCCAGAGGTGATTTCCTTCACTATCCATCTTCTGAGCAACTATAGCAACGTCAAATATGTTCTCGGGATGTCTAAAAACCAAGCCTGCATAGAAATAAGGCGCTTTGTAAACAAAGTTCTTCTCACCTTCATATCCTAAACTGGGCAGATAGTTTTCGTAAGTAGCAACCAACCGGCCAAATTCATCTCCCCAATAGAAATGGCCATTAAGATCGAACCTCTGAGCACGGAATTGAAATGGGTAGAACTTTGTGAATCCGACATAATAGTATCCCGGTTCACCCGGCACGATTTGAGGTTTAGATCCGCTGGCTGTAAGATCCAACGTTTGACGCCACAATTCTTCACCAGTGAACGCATCTAGCCGGTGAATAATTTGATTACAGGTTATGATCACGCCACCCTGTCCGTCAGGAATGGGGTCATGATTGAAGGGTATCAACTCATTCACTAACACGCCGTTATGAATCCATAGTGGATTTCCCGATGCATCAATGTGCTGAAGCCGCAATGAGTAGTAGTCCGATGGGCGGTTATCCTGCCAGGCGACGTAGGCGCCGCCTTCGCCATCGGGAGAGACCTTGGGATTATCTTTATCATAAGGGTGGATACAAACATCAACTCCCACTTCGCTCCAGACCGATTGACCAAATTGGTTATAGCGAATCACACGCAATGTGTCATAAAGATTCTCCGTTCCGTAAGCATAAAGAAAGCCTCCCATACCGTCAGTGTTAAAATCGTAATCGATTGGGATATCACGGCGCCAATCCATGAAGCAAATCCCTTCATCGCCCCAGATCCGATTTCCCTGTGCATCGATCTTCTGGGCGTGCACCGATTCATCATCACTGCGATACCACTGCACGACTGCGCCACCCATACTGTCACTTTCGGCGGAGGCAGGGCCGAGGTTACCAAGGATGTACGGCTCAGTGGACACCTGTTGATACTCCGAAAATTCGAATCCGCCGTATTTATCGATGATCTGATAGGCATTACCAACTCCATTAGTCATTCGAACCACCAGTAAAGATTTTTCCCCGGCGATGGGGATTGAGGCAAAAGGGCCCCCAACCCAAGCAGTGTCCGGTGCTAATTGCATATTTTCACGAATGGAGCTGTACTCGAACCAGTAAGCAGAGGTGGTAGTCGGAAGGAGGACCAGTGCAGTCAAGAGGAGAATCAATAATCGTCGCATAAAAACCTCCAATAATAGAACTGTCCTTCAATATACTGTTTTTTCAGGGGAAAGTCAAGAGGAATTGTCGGGGGGAGAAAAAAACACAAAAGCGGGTCATTGCGAGGAAGTTCGCCGATAAAATCGGAGAACGACGAAGCAATC
>JAHJDJ010000281.1 GCA_018812585.1 bacterium | reverse complement strand
GACAAGTTTCGCTGATTTGAAGTGGCGCTGTTATCTCCATCCGAATAATTGTCGGGTGCTCACTTTTTAGATCCCCCATTGGGACAAGCAAGTCAATAAATTGACTGAGGCTGATTACGACTTTCCCTCGGGCGTCATGGCTACGCCATGATGCAGAATTCCTGTCACGGAAGTATCCCCCGAAGAGGCAGGCGTGACAGCCCAGAAAAATACCGGCTCGCGTGTCGTCTATTCTACGAAACCAGATTGAGACAATCCGGCTGCGGGGGGAAGCACCCCCCGCCTACGGGCTCACTTAATGTTTCACGCTTGCCATTTTTTGGCGGGAGATCTGTCATTTCGCGAAAAAATCCCCGCACGGCGGGATGACAAATCTGGCGGACACACTTTCGTGGCGGACAAATTTGTCACATCAGACCATCCACTACCAACTCAGCTTGTCTTGTAGCTCACCCACCAGTAGAATTTACCAACGTCTATCTCCAGTGAGTCTTTGAAATCAGCAAACAGGTTGCGCAGGCTGTTTCGATCAAAATAGTTCTTCACGACGATATGATCCGAACCGTCGGGGAGCGTGCGATATTTATAGCCATCCTCCGCGGTCGGCCCCTTGACCACTTCGCCGCCGATCCCTCTGACGGGCATGTTATCAGCCATGAACAGAGTCGAGCCAGGTTCCAATCTGGAGTGCAGCCCATCCAGGAAGTCTTTAATCTTCGCTTTGGGGATATGAGACAGCCAGAAATTCGCTACGGCTGCATCGAATTCTCCTTTGACACCAGAAAGATCGTAAGCATCGGCCAATTCCAGCTTGAGGTTCGAATAACCGTCCAACCGGTCTGCAGCGAGTTTCAGCATTTCCGGCGAGGAGTCGGTGGCAACCACTATTTCCGCGACCTCTGCCAGCGGCACGGTCCAATACCCCGTCCCGCAAGCCACCTCCAGAACCCTGCATCGCCTGAATAGTCTCCTCAGTTGAGAGTTAAGGTTGTACAATTCGACATTGCGCTCCGGTTCATCCCGGCGATAGACTTCATCGTAGATCGGCGCTCGCAGATCATAGTATTTCTTCATGTCGGTCAAGACGGCATCCCGTATCGGTAAACTTTATTTCAGGCAGATTCATAGAGGGCTACGACTGCTTTCGCCGGATCCTGAACGACGGCATAGCGCCCCATTCCGCCATAATCGTTAGGGCCGGTAAGCAATTTGCCGCCCAGCTCATGGCATTTGGCGATGCTGCGATCCAGATTATCAACCGTGATGTACATCAACCACTGCGGCGGCAGATTTTTGATAGACCCTCTGGCGTGACAAATCCCGGCAACAACGTTACCCGCAGCGTCTTTCATGTTGTAATCGCGGTACCCTCCCATATCTACCGGCTCTGTTTCCCAACCGACCACCTTACAATAAAAGTCCCGCACCAGATCTGCATTCGGCACGGTCAGGTCGCGCCAGCTAACTGAACCGTTTGCTGGTTTCGAATGTTCTTTTTCAGACATGTTGAAACCCTTCCGTTGATGGGTGTAACACCTGATACTTAAACTATTTCAGAACTCCAACCTTGGGGAATCGCTCGAAAACTTCTTCTCCGTGAGGGGCTCTGGTCAGCTCATTGGTTAATTCTTCTCCACCATCATGCAGATTCTGATGTCTGCCGGTCTTCCATAAGTCGCTTTCTGAGACATCATATACAATGTTGTTGTGCGCGATATAAACCGGCTGCCCTTTTTCACCGTTGAATTGCTGCAATTCAGCGTAAGTAAATTCTTTACTCATCTCCATCCCTCCACTGATCTAAATGGTGATCGGCTCTTTCGCCTTTTTTAAGCATTCTCCTGATAAAAAGTCTATCTATACGATACACAACCGTCAACACGATCAGCACGACCGTAGTAGCAACCAGGGCTAAGAGAGAGTACCCTGCACCCACGAGCAATCCAATCGCGGCTGTGACCCAAATCGTCGCGGCGGTTGTCAAGCCGGCAACCTGCCCGCGCGCTTGAATGATGGCGCCTGCGCCAATGAATCCGACTCCGGTAACCACTTGCGAAGCGATCCTGGTCACGTCAAACATCTGACCCGCTGATGCCGATGACAGCCTGGAGACAGTAATATACAAGGTCGATCCCAGACATATCAGTATCATGGTTCTGAAACCGGCTTGCTTGCGAGCCCATTCTCGTTCCAATCCAATCAAGGCGCCGCATAAGACGGACATACCCATTTTTTGAATTAGATCAATCCATTCATGAGGTGACAATGCAAATTCCACAACAACACCTCCACATTAGGACATGGAGAAAAGGCGGGAGTAGTTAGATCCCGCCTCATCCCTCATAGTCGACTGATTAGAAGTTATTTTTTGTCGTCTTCATCATCATCGACGACTTCGTAGTCAACGTTTTCAACTTCACTTTCTTGCTTTTCTTCGTCGCCGTCTTCAGCGGAAGCTTCTGCTTGAGCGCCTGGCTTAGCTTCAGCTTCAGCCTGCTGGGCAGCCTCATACATCTTCGTCGAAGCCTGCTGCCAGATCTGATTCAGATCGTCGGTAGCATTCTTAATCTCAGCGACGTCACTGCCTCGCAAGGAGGCTTGAAGCCTTTCCAACCCGGACTGCAGTTTGGCTTTTGTGTCGCCGTCGAGCTTATCTTCGAACTCTTTGATCTGCTTATCGGTCTGCCAGGCTAACTGCTCTCCGGCATTTCGGGTTTCGATCTCTTCACGCTTCTTAGCATCATCAGAAGCAAACTTTTTAGCGTCATCCTTCATCTTCTCCACTTCCTCTGCGGAAAGACCGGAAGATGCCTGGATTTTGATCGATTGCTCTTTGCCTGAAGCTTTATCCTTGGCTGAAACCGACAGAATCCCGTTAGCGTCGATATCGAAGGTTACTTCGATTTGCGGGATACCGCGCGGCGCCGGCGGAATGCCATCCAACTGGAAACGGCCAATCGTTTTATTATCATACGCCATGGGCCGTTCACCCTGCAGCACGTGGATGTCTACAGTGCCCTGGTTGTCAGACGCTGTGCTGAAAATCTCAGTGCGGCGATGCGGAATAGTAGTATTGGCGTCAATTAACCGGGTCATCACGTTACCTAATGTCTCGATACCCAAAGACAGCGGTGTGACGTCCAGAAGCACCATATCCTTCTTCACATCCCCACCCAGGATGCCTGCCTGAATGGCAGCGCCCAGACCCACAACTTCGTCTGGATTGACGCTCTTGTTCGGCTCTTTGCCGAAGAACTTCTTGACCGCTGCAACGACAGCCGGAACGCGAGTCGATCCGCCCACCAGAATGACTTCGTCGATATCGCTGGTCGACAATTTAGCAGCATCCAGGGCCTTCTTACAGGGGTCAATGGAACGCTTAATCAGATCCTCAACCAATGACTCGAACTTCGACCGTGTGATCGACAGATCGAGATGCTTAGGACCGTCCTGAGTGGCAGTAATAAACGGCAAATTGACTTGAGTCTGAGCAGTACTCGACAATTCCATCTTGGCTTTTTCTGCAGCTTCCTTCAGACGTTGCAGAGCCATAGGATCCTTACGCAAGTCGATTGCTTCGCTCTTCTTGAACTCATCGGCCAGGTAATCGATCAGGCGTTGATCAAAATCGTCGCCGCCGAGGTGCGTATCACCGCTGGTTGATTTGACTTCGAAAACGCCGTCTCCCAGTTCAAGGATAGATATATCGAAGGTGCCGCCTCCCAAATCGTAAACGGCGATGCGTTCATCTTTTTCCTTATCCATCCCGTATGCCAGCGCTGCAGCAGTGGGTTCATTAATGATCCGTTCGACCTTCAGTCCGGCGATTTCGCCGGCATCTTTGGTCGCCTGCCGCTGTGTATCGTTGAAGTACGCAGGCACGGTGATAACTGCTGAGGTGACTTTTTCGCCCAGATAATCTTCGGCGGCCTGCTTCAATTTCTGCAGAATCATCGCTGAAATTTCTGGCGGCGTGTATTCTTTGTCATCTATTTTAACGCGAG
>JAHJDJ010000280.1 GCA_018812585.1 bacterium | reverse complement strand
TTCCGTGAAAATTCAGCTTGTCACTTTAATTCTCGCCTGTTTCTGTTGTTACCTTCCTTTGCATGCTCAAGAATTTCCCAACCTGCGCGGCGTCATCCTTAACGAAACGACCGGTTTGCCGCTTTCTGATGCCCATGTAACTTTGTCTCCAAGTGTTCTGCAGACCGTTTCTGATCCTGCGGGGCACTTTCGGTTTTATGGCGTTACTGCTGGCTCCTATTCAATCACAGTGACACATCTTGGATTCCTCCTGAAAGAACAATCAGGAATCATCATTCAACCCGGCATACCTGTTGATATAACCGTGCGGCTTAAGCCTCGCATATACGATCTGCCCGGGGTAACAGTCGCCTCAGAAGCACTCCCGACTGCTGGTTTATTGTCCGGGGGTCAGATTATCGGGCGTCAACAACTGTCAGTATTGTCCGCTGGTTCTGTCGCCGAAGCGCTGCAAATAACAGGGTTGGCGACCATATCGTCTGATGGCGCTCCGGGTGGCCGCCAGACGGTCAGTCTGCGCGGCAGCGCCTCTAATCAGGTCCTGATTCTGGTCGATGGTGTGCCGCTTAATCCTGCTTCAGATGGTACCGCCGATCTCAGCCTGATCTCAACGTCGGAGATCCAACAGATTGAGGTTTATCCTCAAGCGCCAGCATCTTTGGGCGCTCAAGCGATTGGCGGCGCTATCAATATTGTCACCCTGGATCCGGGCGAGGAACGCAGCGCGCTTCGCTTAACCCTGTCCGAATACGGTGAACGGCAGGCTGCTTTGACGCTGGGGAGAAGGTTTAAAAGCTGGAGTGTGTTAGGTATATTTGAGCATAAGGAATCCCAGGGGGAATACCGATATCGTGTCGTTGCAGACGATGGATTGGATCTCTTCACACGCAACTTTGGTGAAACATACTACCGTCAGAACGCTGACTATCGCCGAGATTACGTTTCCCTTAAGGTCAATCCGCCGGGGAGATTCGTTTTCGGTGCAAAATTTCAGTCAATGTTTCGCCATAATCCTGATTACCTGCCCGAAATTGAACTGGAACATGAGGCGGTCACAAAAGACACCCGCGAAGAAATTTCCCTGGACTACAACGGCTCAGAATCCAAATTCATGCCAGATATATTCATAAAAGCGGAAGGCTACCATCAAGAAGCCGTGACCGATTATGGTGAAGCTTATCCGGTACTGTATAACGAAACAAGCATTGCAGGGGAAGCGTATTCCATGAATCTGGATTGGCAGCGAACGATTCAATCCTGGAGTGATGTACAATTTGGATCAGGCGTCCGCTGGGAAAGAGTGTGGTCGGACGATATAGAAGAGGGTGAGCAGGAGAGGCTGCATGAATTCGGCTATTTCCAGGCTCAAGGCAACCCCCTGGAAGAATTGATTCTGCCGCTTAAAATCGGCATATTCGGCGGTGTTCGGGCCGATCTCTATCGCCATGAGGAGACGTTTATCCATCCAAAGTTAGGAATTGAAATTGGCAGTGGTTCGCAACTGTATTGGAAACTGCGGGCAGAAATGGCAGGCGCTTATCGTTTGCCGTCATTTAATTCGCTTTTCTGGAAAGAGGACTTGCAGTCAGAAGGCAATCCCGATCTCAAGCCGGAAAGAAGCAATAATCGTGAATACAGTTTAGCCGCGGGATGGAATGGGGTAGAGGCTTCCATCAGCTATTTTGATCGTGATATCACCGATCTGATCTACTGGAGACTTGATTTTGATAACCGCTGGAAACCACTGAATATCTCCAGCGCCTGGATTTATGGATTGGACTATAAACTGCGAGTAAAATCGCCGTGGAAAAATTATAGCAGCAATCTCACACTTTCGCATCAATGGCTTAACGCGGTCAATACCTCCGGAGAACCGAATACTGACGGCAAGAGCTTAATTTATCGACCGGAAAACAGCACGACACTCGCAGTGAATCAGAATTTACACTATTGCCGGCTGGATCTTGCCGCTCGCTGGGTAGATGAAAGGTTCACAACTGAAGCCAATACAAAGTCCCTGTCGCCTTATACATTGTGGGATGTCGGTGTCACGAAGACCTTTTCGATAAAACCTGGAGAAGGCCGCATATTGCTGGGTGTGCGTGTCACAAACCTGTTTGACACAGATTATCGGATTGTCCAAAACGCGCCGACTTCACTGCGTGAATTCTGGTTTACAACCGCTTTTGAACAGAATTAGATATTAAAAATGGCAGGAGCAATAAAAAAAGCGGCACAAGTGCCGCTTGATTTTATGCTATTCAAGTGTTATCTTTAGCGGAAAAGGGATTTGATGGATCCCCAGGTTTGCTGAATTCCGGAAAAGCTCATCGTAACCGATTGAATGTCGCTGTAAGTTGAGGTTCCGTTCAGCATGGAGCCGTGAATGCGGTAGTAGTAGGTACGGGTGGTGGTCTTGTAGATATCGTAATCCTCGTAGGTATACTCCGTTTCGCTTCCTGCCGGAGGCAAGGTGGCGATCGCGATGAATCCGATACCATCAAGGCTGCGTTCCACCTGATATTCCTTCAGTCCAGCCTCGGGGCCTGAAACCCATTCGAGGATGACGAATTCTTCTGCGCTCTCAGCCGTAAACTGGTTGATCAGGTTTGGACCCCAGACCACACCGGCTGTCAAGCTCAGAATTAGAAATGTAAGTATTACTCTACGCATGTGATTAGCCTGATTAGAATACCAATATGCTAAATTATCAATTCAAGTGTACAAAGTCAAGTAAAAAGTAGTTGAATTTGTGTCCAGCGCCTGTTTGATGGTTTAACGCTTTTTGAAATTATACAGTTCCATGATTAATAATGGACATTGATTTACTCTAAAAATTCACGATAAGTTGCTTCGTTTTGAGGATTTAAAAGCAATAACTGTTCCAATTCAGCTCGAAATCCCATCGTGGACAATAATCGTGCTAAATCATAGGCATGCAGGCCATAAAATCTTTCAAGGCCTTCATTTTCTGGATTGATATCCTGCAATTTCAGGACAATAACACGCAAATATTGCCCGGCTGTATTGCGTTCATCAACGCGCAGCCGATTATGTGCCTGCGTGAAAAAATATTCCAGTTCCCTTAGGGCCTGATTTTCGTTAGATAACAAATTATCGATACGATACTGCCGTTCCTTCCAGCCTGTTTGAAAGAATTCGCTGAATTTCGATTGCTGAATGACGTCGTTGGCCTTCTCGAAAAAGCTCTGGCCGCCTAACTTGGAATGTTTATCCAGTTCATAGCCCAACATGATGTTCATATAGAATTCGACCATAGCAGTCAAGGGATTGAAATTACCGCTGTAATTAAGTGACTGCCCAGCCATATAGGGAAATGTCCAGCGATTGTCAGCAGCCTGATACTCGGTGCTGCCGGAAAAGATAAAGCTGCCATCATAGCGGTCTTCATGGCTGGTTGGCTTTACATTATCCAAAATAATCTCAATACGAACTGAGATGTCATAATTGCGTTCGTTATTCGACCAGTTTATACTCTGGATGTAACGCGCCAGCTCCACGGGCAGATTGACGATTTTATCTTTAATCTCCTGAGATTGGAATTTCTCCGTATTGAGATGCACTGACACACGCGGACGCTGCGCAAAAGCTGGACCCGCCAGCCATAAACTGATAAGAACGATTAAAACGAAAAATGGTAATCTTCGATGTGCCATCAAAACATCCTTTCCGCCTCTAAAGGAAAGATAAGAAATTATATCAATCAGCGCAAGCGCAAATTTATGCGACTGCTATTATTGAATGGTTTTATGCTGCTGTTGGTTCCCGCTTCAATGCAAGCCGGTATTCACACAACCATACCAACTCCCTTTAGATTTGGTCTGGGAAATATCGCTTCCGTGCCTGAATATCGTCTTTCAGGAGCGCAGTTCGAAACTGATTGGCTGCTCTCAACAGGTGGTGCGCGTTTGTTCGGAATGGTAGAACTGCAACCCTACGCATTGCAGATTTCCGGGCCTATTCTCGCCGGTCGTGCTGGATTACAGCAGCAGGGTATCAATGTCGCAGCCTACCACGAAATGAGTTCTCAGCTTTCCTACCAGAGGACATTCTGGCAAAATCTGCGACTTGGAGTAGGATCCCAACTTTATCATGTCAAAATTAACGGCTATGGTTCAACTTGGTCGTCCAGTTTTGATATTCGGGGAGACTACCAACTCAGGGAAGGCCTCTATCTCAATGCTGCCTGGATAAATATCGGCAAGGCAGATTTCGGCGAAAACGGGTATCCACTGCCAGTCCGCTATATTTTCGGCCTCGATTATGTCGTTCTGGATGCCTTAAAGCTCTATTTCGAAATCGACAAAGATACAAGATATGCTCTCCAGACCAGAATTGCCGCAAATGCAGACATCTGGGGACCTGTCGGCATATTAGTTGGGTATCAAAGCACCCCCGATATTGCCGCCATGGGGCTAAATGTTTCCTATCATAAAATCGCTTTTACCGCGGCCTATCAATATCACCCCGATCTGGGCGTTTCGCAATGCTACGGACTTTCATTTATCTTCTAACATTTCTCCTTTTTACTACCGCAGTCACGCCGTCAAATGCTGATGAGTTCGATGACGATCTGCTGGCTCCCCGCAGAGTAGAAGATGATTCTCCCGTCGATATCACTGAAGCAGACACAACCGCGGTATCATCAGATTTTTCTATCCGTTACCTGGCGCGCTATAGCTATGCAGAACCCATTCCATCTGAGGTTGCTGATAAACCCTACAGAATCGCTCAGAAACTGCGCTTTGACGACCACCGCGGACTGACGCTCCTGTTCGCGGTAGAAAAAGATCCGGGTGAAAGCAATCTCCTGGATCATGTGCTTATCAGCGGAAAACTTAAACTTCAAGCAATACGCAGTGATCTGATTTTAGGCAATTACCTGGTGCGCAGCGGACATGGACTGGTCGTCAACACAGCCAGAAACTATGGTCTGGGAACCTGGTCGAATCATCTTCTGAAATTCCCGCAGGATGCGTGCCGTATTTCAGATTCGTGGACTGAAGAAACCGCTCTTTACGGCCTCGCGGTTAATACCCGAACTGATTGGTTCTCATCATCTATCTGGGCGTCCTCCCGACTGCGCGATGCTGACCTTGACAGCAATGGAGTAGTTAACGGTTTCAGAGATACAGGTTACCACCGCACGGCTAATGAAATGGACGATCAGGACTCAGTTGAAGAAAACATTGTAGGCGTACGAGCTGGATTTCCGTTTCTGATTGAAAAACTCAGATTTGGGACAACCTGGCACTTTATTAAATGGGATAAACCGGTTGATTACCAGAATCGACTCTATGACGAAACCTGGGGCGGTGGAGGGGATCTGTCCTACATCAACGATGCAGTCACTTTCACTACAGAAGCAGCCATCGATCAGAATTACAATTCTGCGTTTATGAGTACATTTAAATTCGACCGTGTGGATCTTAACAGTCACTTTGTCCTTTACCATGTTTCTCACGATTATTTTGCGCCTTTAGCGCAAAGCCTGGATTTCGATCTGGGTGACGTCAGGAATCGACAGGGAGGATATGCGACGCTGAATTACCGCTTTTCCAGTAAATCGCAAATATATGGGTACTTTCACCTGTATCGCTTTGTTGAAAGTCAGGAGTCACAATCCACAGGTGGACGAGATTACTACCTAAAAATTAATCAAGAGTTCAATCAACAATTCTCTGCCGCGGTTACCTCCCACTGGACGGAGGAAGACATTGAGACAGTGTCATCTGACCTTCGCTGGCGAGGTTCCGCAAAAGCCCGGTTTACGCCCCCCGGAGGCTGGGATACGAGATTAAAACTTGATTTAGCTGCCTCCGCAGAAGATGAAAATCTGGGACGTTTAATCCAACTTCATCTGAAGCGCAAATGGAATGTTTCGCACAGCTTTGATCTTCAAACCAGTTTGAAAGGTGGATTATACTCCACCGATAGTTATGCGTCGCGTCTCTTTTGGGCGGCGCAGGACTTAAGCCGTATAATACAATTCCATTCCGTATGGGATGATGGTAAAATAGTTGAAATTTCAGCGCGAGCCGGAATTAACAACATCGGTAAATTTGAACTGAATCTGCTCTGGGATCAACCGCAGAATGAAAGCGGCCGCGAGCCTTACCGGAGTTTTCGCTTTATTTATCAGTACCGATAAAGTTACAGTTCGAATGTCTTGAGGTTGTCCATCTAAATTTTTAGAATTTTCTTTGATTTTCGACAGATAATTTCTTAAGTTAAAGTGGACCAATCTATTATTGACTGATGGAGTGATATGTCTGATAACGGTAACGACACGCCCATAATCCTGCTTGCAGATGATGAAGAGGTCATTCGCATGATGGGGCGCGATATTCTGCGAGTCCTCGGGTACGAGGTGATGTTAGCCAGCAACGGAAATGAAGCCATAGATACATACCGTAATAATCAGGCTAAAATCGATTTAATTCTCCTTGATTGGCACATGCCCGGCCTGAAAGGTCCAGAAATTCTCGAACAACTTTGGGAAATCGATGCATCTGCCAAGGTGATCCTGGCGACGGGGTGGGGACCGCCGCGCGAACTGGAAGAATTCAAGTCGCAGGGTCGTGATATCGGTTTATTGCAGAAACCTTATCTTGTGAAAGACCTTCAGAAAGAAATCGCTGAGTTCCTGGCCAAGTGAGTGATCCAATTAGTCCACAAAATAACCAGCCGCTCCTCCTTCTTCCTATTTGCGTTATCAGTTGTCCGCACTGCTCATATGAGTATAGCCAGACTTGCCAGAATCTAAGTACAATTTTATCCTGCCCCGGCTGTGGTCGTCAGTTTTTCTATATTGACGCCTTCTTGAACCACTATCGCAGACATACCCAGATCTTCGTTGATCCGATACATCCGATTCCCATTGCCCCCGGATATACACTGGGTGGTGATATCAAAGTCATCCCTGATGAACTTCAGGTAACCTCTTATGGCATCACCTATAACCGGTCGCCGGAACTGTTTTTCCTCGATAATGAAAACCGTCCGGTCCGCGATCTACTGTTAGAAAACCTCTACGTTGCCGCGGTCTCAATCAGCGCCGAGAGCTTTATTCTGCTGTCAAGAACGTTTAATCGAAGCATTCCTACACCTGAACAGAGTATTCGCTGGGTTTCGATCGGTGAAATTGGAGACCATGAGAAACCGATTTGGATCAGCATCCTGCAAAATTCTGCTGACCTGATCTTAAAATCTGAAGAACAGGCTGCCTTTGTGATGCTGCAGATCGCCCTGGATTTTTTTCTGGATGGGGTTGTTGAACAGTTGGGTCTGACAAAAAGTGACGTAAAAGCCGCCACGCGGCGCTGGAAAATCAGTGATCGGCGAGCAAAGATCAAGCTTTTGGAGAAATACTTCGGTTTGCTGTCAAGGGACATGATTACGAATTTAACCGATCTCGCTGAACAGCGGAACCGTATCGTACATGGTAATGTAGAAAAACCAGGAGCACAGGAGGTCACATGCGCCGAAGCTTTCTGTATCATAATCGATGCAGTTATAACCGTCAATAACGCCAAATACGCTTATCTCAGACGAGAACGATTAACTCTACCCTTGACACATGACTCTTAAGCACCTTCTTCTGTGTTCTGCTGCTGTCCTGCTTTTTTCAGTCAATGCGGCAACCTGTAAATCCGTAAATCCAGACTTCGCATCTCTAACACAGCGTTTGATCAGCGATGGTCAAGATTCAAATCTGGTGCTGACGCTGTTCGGCAGCGAGCAGGTTGTCTTTATCCCGTCGCTGCTGCCCCGTAACCTGTTACCATCTGATGCTCTTGCCAACTACCAGGGATTCTTGGCTGAAAGCCAAATTCAGGATGGACTGAATTTCCTGCGAACTCACTCAGATCAACTCACTCCCATAGTGAATCGCACAAAAATTCCCTTGGAGATCGTCATTGCAATGCTTAAAATAGAGTCTGATCTGGGTAGGAATCCAGGATCGCATCCGGTGTTGTCCACACTGGCGACCCTAAGCTCCATGAACGACACGAAATATTGGGAGCCAATCGCTGATACTTCAAAAACCGCTTCAGCAGAAAAAGTACGCAAAAGAGCTTTCCGTCGTTCAGAATGGGCTTATAAAGAACTGGTTGTATTTCTGGACGTATGTCGCAGGTTCGGTTGGTCGCCGCTTGAAGTGAAGGGCTCCTGGGCTGGAGCATTTGGGTGGGCGCAATTTCTTCCCTCAAGCTATATGCGGTGTGCTCGGGATGGAGACGGTGATATGATGATTGATCCGTATACACTCCCGGACGCTGTGGCAAGCCTGCTATGCTATCTGGAAGAAGCCAGGTGGGGGGAGACAACGAAGTCGCAAAGGAAAGCATTGCATCTGTATAATCCAAGTACATCCTACGTTGACAGCGTCATGGAATATGCTGAGAGGCTAAAGTCACTTTCCCATGAATCACACCCATAAAAGCCATAGTTGACCATTATAAAATGAACAGGCCCGTCAACTTGACGGACCCATTCGCTCGCAGATTGAGGAGGCTTAGTGCGAGTTATTTGATGGCAACTTGGGTTCCACTATCAGGATCTAAAACACGATCCGTGTAGTTATCATTAGCGAAGATTTGAAGATTATTTCCGAAGGGCAGGGAATAGGCAACATAGGAAGTGACTGGTTTGCCGTTAAAATATGCTGGTTCAAACTTCCATTGTTCCAAGGCGCGGACCGCGCTCTTAACAGCCAGCGGTGAAGTGCGATAGAGCACTTTTACCGCATCCACTGTACCGTTTTCACTGACTTTCAGTTCCAAAGTTACATACCCTTCAACGATTCTACCAGGTGCATAAGAGACCGGATCAGGGGTGACGCTGTTTATTAACTGCGGTGCAGTATAAGCGGAAGAAGATATTTCGAAAGTTGCACTCTCTTGCGCCTGCGCAATGCCTAATACTATGATCAGGCTCAACGTCCCGGTGATAATCAGTTTCTTTATATGTTTCATGATCTGCTCCAATTTGTGTTCTACGTTTTCTAAATGCAAAGGCTATGCCAAGAAACTACGTAAGTGTAAGTGAAATAATTACAAATAATAAAACTTTACTTTTCTTGTATAGTTCGGGCAGAGATTCAGGTAAACTGCGTTAAAATGAAATGCTTCCCATAAACAGTGCTTTCTTTCGATACATCGGCAAACTACTTTTTGTGATCCTGGCATTCCAGATCGCCTTGAACTGTTCTGCGGCCGATTCAATAGTGGTTGAATTTCCTGAAGGACCCCTACCGGCCGCCAATGTTAATGTAATGCAGCGAGGCGATCTGCTCTTCATTAACTTGAACCAGTTTGCCGGCGCACTTAATTTACCAGCCTACATCAATGAAGAACGCGCCAAAATTCAGTACTCGGTAGGTTCCGCCAAATTGAAAATGGCGGCAAAAAACGCTTTCGTGACGCTTGGCGACCAGATATACCAATTACCCGACGAGGTTATAAAATATAATAATGAGTTTTGGGCGCCTTTCGATGCTTTCCTGGAAATCTTCCGTCGTATTTATCCCGCGTCAATTACTTACGAGCGTTATCAGTGGCGCTTATTGATCACCCCCTCTGATTACAATGTTTACGCCATCGAATACGATGTTAAGGAAAACGGCACTCTGATTCGTCTCTCCTGCACGCAGGAATTCGACCTTTCCGGGGCGGCCCTCCGAGATCGGCAATTAAGTATCACTCTGCACAAAGCAAAGCTGAATAAGCAAGCGTTTAAAGTAACCCCCACTGCCGGCGTTGTCAAAGATATACTGATTGATGAACTGCCGGAGTCTTTTCAGTTGACCTTCCTGCTCCGTGCTGACGTTCTCGAGCATTCCGTCTGGCAGACCGATAGCCCGCATCAAATTGTCATCTCTATGGTCACCAGTTTGATAGAGCAGGATTCCATTTATGATATTGGCTCTACATCAGACGCTGAAATATCACAGCTCTTAGAATCAGAACAGCAGCGCTGGAATATAGACTGCATTGTGATCGATCCCGGCCACGGCGGTAAAGATCCGGGAGCATTAGGTTACTCTGGATTGAAAGAGAAGGCAGTTGTTTTAGACATCGGACGGCGCCTGCGAGATCTGCTTGAAGAAAAAACGGATCTTAAGGTGGTCTTGACCCGTGAAGACGACACCTTTATCAGTCTGAACAATCGAACCAGGAAAGCAAATCAATCCGGCGGTAAACTCTTCGTATCAATCCATTGCAACTCGTCAACCTATAAGAGCGCTCATGGTTTTTCTACCTACTTCCTGAAACCGGCAAAAAATGAGTCCGCTATGGAAGTCGCCTTAAAAGAAAATGCTGTGATCAAGTACGAAGAATCAAAGAACGATTACCAGGATTTAACAGAAGAAAACTATATCCTGCTGGGAATGGCTCAAGCGGAATTTGCCAAAGAAAGCGAATATTTGGCTTCTTTGGTGCAAAAAAACGTTCGATTGCGCACGAACTTGCGAGACCGAGGCGTTGATCAGGCAGGATTCTATGTTCTGGTTGGCGCATCCATGCCCGCCATACTCTTTGAAGCGCCCTTCCTGTCAAACAGCAGGGAAGAGAAGTTGCTTAAGCAAAAGAAATTCCGGCAAAAAATAGCTCAATCGCTTTTTGATAGTATATTGGAATTTAAGGAATCAGTGGAAGATGAACGGGGTTATTCCAGCCGTTAATCCTAACCCTCACCTTCTGGCATAGCGTCTTCAGAAAGAACATCCAACATTGGACCATACAAAAGCACTGACCTGGGATGATTTCTACAGTCTGCAGCGTTTCGGCATGACGACCGGGTTGGATAATATAAAATTATTTGTCGATCATTTAGGGCATCCAGAAACGAAATTTCCCAGCATTCACATCGCTGGAACCAATGGTAAAGGCAGCGTCACTGCAATTCTTGATTCAATTCTGAGGTCTGCTGGACTATCCGTTGGCCGCTATACCTCTCCACACATATTACGTTTTGAAGAACGAATCCATATCAATGGCCAGCCTGTCAGCGAGGAAGTCGTTTTTGGATTCCTCGAAACCCACTGGGATCTGATCCAGGAAAAACACTTTACCTTCTTTGAAACCGCCACAGCAATGGCCTTTCAGACATTCGCAGATGTCAGCATTGATATTGCCGTTGTGGAGGTGGGATTGGGTGGCACCCATGATGCGACACGAATCGTCAATTCGGTATTAAGTCTGTTTACCAGTATCGATATCGATCATACAGATCGTTTGGGGAAAGAGCTGATCGGTATTGCCCAAGATAAAGCCGGAATTATGCGGTCAGGCGTTCCTGTTGTGATCGCCGACCAACATCCGGAAGTGAACGACGTATTATCATCATCTGCCCAGAAGATCGGCAGTGTGCTCTATAAAGCGGAAGAAACAGTTCAGTTCACCTCGCTGCAACTTACCTCTGAGGGGATAATTGGATCAGCAGTCATAAACGGTTCAATGGCCATCAATTCCTTTCATCTTCCGCTGACCGGATCCTTCCAAATCGATAATCTGAAATTAGCTTTAGCTGCTTGTTCAATTCTGAGCAAAAGGTATCCTGATATAACTACCGAAGCCATTACGGATGGCTTAGAGAATACTCACTGGCCCGGTAGACTGCAGGTTTTACAAAACAGTCCTACGGTAATTCTTGATGTCGCGCATAATCCGGCAGCCTTGAAACGAGTGCTGACTGAAGTGAAATCAATTTGGAAGCCAAATCGTATCATTACAATATTCGGTGTTATGGCTGACAAAGACGTCTCTTCGATGATTGCAGTTTTAGCCAACCAGGTTGACAAAGGCATACTTGTGTCTCTCAAATGCGAACGTTCGTTAAATGTCGAGGATCTGCAAGAGATAGCTGATCAATCCGGATGGAATGCAGAATCAGCTTCATCTGTTGAGGATAGTATCAATCGAGCCCATAAAGCAGCCAGACCAGGAGACGTTATCTTAATTGCCGGTTCTCATTACCTTGCTGAGGAGGTTTTAAAAACGGAAATTTATTCTTGACTTTCATGTTTTTCATGTTTATATTGTTTGTAACTTCAAATGGGAACTTACCAAAGCGTCCACAAGTAATAATATCCAACCCGACTGAATAACCTTCGATACAATTTCTTCTATGGATACTGCCGACGACTGGACTGACTACCGATAGACATTTCAAAATTTGACAACCCCTTGACATTTTCCCGTAATTAGTACAAATACCTAAAGATTTACAAGGTGACGAATGGATCTCGCCGAAATGAAAGCGATGAAAATCGCTGATCTCAACAAGGTCGCTAAAGATTTGGCCGTGGAAGATTACTCCAGTATGCCCCGTCAGGATCTGATTTTTAAGATTCTCGAAAAGCAGACCGAAAAAGATGGACTCATCTTTGCTAAGGGCGTTCTGGAAATCCTTCCGGATGGGTACGGCTTCTTGCGTTCTCCCGCCTCCAATTATCTGCCCGGTCCGGATGATATCTATGTTTCGCCTTCTCAGATAAAGAAATTTGGTCTGCGTAAAGGTGTGCATGTGTCAGGCCAGATCAGACCGCCGAAAGATAATGAGCGATTCTTTGCGCTCTTGAAAGTAGAAGCGGTGAATTATGAAAGCGCAGATGAAGTTCGGGATAAGATTCTATTCGACAACCTGACACCTCTGTATCCCAACACACGAATTGCCATGGAAACCGATTCCAAGGATGTCACCACGCGCGTCATGGATATCTTCACGCCGATTGGAATGGGGCAGCGAGGCTTAATTGTGGCCCAGCCGCGCACCGGCAAAACCATCATTCTCCAGAAAATTGCCAATTCAATTGCCATTAATCATCCGGAAATTACGTTGATCGTCTTGCTGATCGACGAACGACCGGAAGAGGTCACCGATATGGAGCGCACTGTCCACGGTGAAGTGATCAGCTCCACATTCGATGAAAAGCCTGAACGACATATTCAAGTTGCTAGTATGGTTCTGGAAAAGGCAAAGCGGCTGGTAGAATATAAACACGACGTCGTCATTCTTCTGGATTCAATTACCAGGCTGGCGCGAGCTCACAACGCCGTCAGTCCTCATTCGGGTCGTATTCTTTCCGGTGGTATGGACGCCACAGCCCTCTAAGAACCCAAGCGATTCTTCGGCGCAGCCAGAAATATCGAAGAAGGAGGATCTCTCACGATTATTGCCACAGCCCTGATCGACACTGGCAGCCGCATGGATGAAGTCATTTTTGAAGAGTTCAAGGGCACAGGTAATATGGAACTTGTCCTGGATCGAAGACTATCCGATATCCGCATATTCCCGTCTATCGACATCCACAAATCAGGAACTCGTAAAGAAGAGCTTCTGCTCAAGCCAGACGTCCTGAACAAAATGTGGATTCTGAGAAACCTTCTCGCTGAATCGAATACCATCGAAGCGATGAGATTCCTTTTAGAAAAGATGAGAGGGAGTAAGACGAACAAAGAATTTTTCGAGATGATGAAGAACGGCGCCTGACAATCAGCCTTAAAGAGTTAACGAAAACGTCGGCTTCGTGCGCGGCGTTTTCTTTTTGGAATTCATAAATGCAGAATGATTACTAGTTTATATATCTCTTTTGACCGGTCGATTTCTGCCTAATCTTCTACTAATTCCACCACGCGAGTGCTTAACATTATTTTAACTTGACTTACGGTTATTTTTAGTTTAAATTTCATGATGCAAAAGTAATCTGCGGGGTGATCCACTGGAGCGGGTTTTAATACTAAGAAATCAAGGTATTGGCGACTTGATTCTAATCACTCCGGCGATTCGCGCTATCAGAGCAAGACACCCTGAAGCGCACATAGGGATTATGGTCGGTGATTGGTCCAAAGTGGCGCTTGTCGGCAATCCTTATCTGGATGAGATTATTAGTTACCCCGATTCCTGGATTCAAAATAAGCAGCCGCTTGGCTGCTTGCGCTTAGTGTACCGGTTGTGGAAGGGTCGATTTGACACAGCTTACATCTTTCATTCTCATACGCTGATCCAATTAATGACCGTGCTGGCTGGTATCCCAGAGCGGTATGGGTTCTTTGACAAAAATCTTAAGAAACCTGGTAAATATCTTAAAGGCAAAGCTGAGTGGCAGCCCAATATTGACCGCTTTATTGCCGATAACTATTTAGATATCCCCAGGTTGAATGGCTGGCAGGGGTCAGATACGTCATTGGACTTTTTCTTGTCTGACGCTGAACAGTCCCAGGCAGATAAATTAATTGAAAGTCACGGTCTTACTGAAGACCAATTCTTTATTTTGGCGCCCGGCGGAGGAGTCAATCCCCGGCAGAATGTATTCGCTAAGCGGTGGGGAGCGGATAAATTTATTGAACTCTGCAATCTGTTAGGTGTCACTTATCATCTGCCCATCGTTCTCACCGGCAGTAAACAGGAAATACCTCTGGGTGAGGAGATCGCCGCGCGGGCAAACGGTCAAATTATCGATTTGGTCGGGAAGGTCTCTTTTCGTCAAGCGGCAGGCTTGGTGAGGCGATCACAGATGCTGGTCAGCAATGATTCAGCTATTATGCACATCGCGGTAGCGTTTTCTAAAATGAGTCTGACAATTTTCGGACCCTCCAATCCGCATTCACTGATGCCAATCTCTGAAATCAATCAGTGGATCACGTCAGGAGTCGATTGCAGTCCATGTTACTGCAACAGTATTTTCGCAGGATGCGAACATTTACGCTGTATGACTGAGCTTTCTGCCGCTCAAGTACTGGAGAGAATTCAGAAAATGCTTGATTTTCATATAAAATAAACTTACTTATAGCGAACTTAAAAGAATTGCTCTAAATCACAAACCTGCCAGCGTGGGAATTCGTACATTAGGTACTATTCCTTCGATCCAGACCTCGTAGTTCTGGCAGGATTTTCTGACGATGCGTTTACAACGCGGAGATGATAGATGGATCGCTTAAAAGTCTTTATGTTAAACCCGCCGTTCCTGAAACGGTACTCTCGTTCCCAGCGTAACCCGGGTGTCACCCGCTCGGATACCATGTACTATCCTTACTGGATGGCTTATGCAACCGGCGCCCTGGAAAAAGCTGGATTCGGTGTTATGTTCATTGATGCGCCTGCCGCTGGATTAGATTACGCCGAGATTGAACGACGCGCAGTCGAGTTTAAGCCTAACATGATCGTCCTGGACACCTCCACGCCATCGATTCACAATGACCTGCGTGTGTTGAATATGCTGAAGGATAAATTCCCTGAAGCTAAAGGCGTATTAGTCGGTACTCACGCGACGGCCATGACGGATGAAACTTTCGGTTTTTCTGATAAGATTGATTATATCGTCCGAGGTGAATACGACTACACTCTCCGAGAACTGGCAATCGCACTTGAAAATGGCGTCGAACCGAAGAAACTGGAGGGCGTCTCATACCGTGAAAACGGCTCGATTATGCACAATGCGGCTCGACCGTTAATTCAAGATCTGGATGAGTTGCCATTTGTATCTGAGGTTTATAAGCGTCACCTCAATATCTTTGATTACTTTAATCCTGATTGTCTCTTCCCGAATGTAACGATTCTAACCGGGCGAGGCTGCCCTTACCGTTGTACGTTCTGCCTGTGGACCGCAACCTTATCAGGTTATAAGACACGCTTCCGTTCAGTGGATCTTGTGCTGGATGAACTGATGTACATCCAGAATGAATTCCCCGACGCCCGTGCGGTCTTTTTTGAAGATGATATCTTCACTATCAATGAAAAACGCTGTATAGAACTCTGCGAAGGCATGATCAAGCGCGGCTTTAAATTACCTTGGAATGCCAATACCCGCGCTGACATCTCCTTTGAAACATTGAAGGCGATGAAGGCCTCTGGATGTCGAGCTCTCTGTGTTGGATTTGAAACAGGTAACCAGGAGATTATCGACGCCTACGGTAAGCGCCTCAAGGTCGAAGACTATTACACATTCGCCAAGAATGCCCGTAAGGCTGGAATTCACATGCACGGCTGCTTCATTGTCGGAGGTCCTGGTGAAAGTCGCATAACCATGGAGAAGACCTTAAAGATGGCTTGCGAACTGAAACCTGACACTGCTCAGTTCTATCCTCTAATGGTCTATCCCGGTACCGTAGAATTCGAACGGATGCGGGAACGTGGTATGCTCGTGACAGAAAAGTACGAGGACTGGCTGACGCCGGATGGATTGCATAATTGTGTCATCCGCACAGAAGACTCCTCACCCGAAGAATTAATTCGCTGGTGTGATCACGCTCGACGCGTATTCTACTTGCGTCCCAGCTTCCTGTGGTACAAATTCTGGCAAGCCGTCGGTGACGGGGAAGAGCGGAAACGCACTACGAAAGCATTCAAGGTCTTCGTCAAACATCTTTACCGTCCGTCAATCTGACAGTCACTGAGAAGATATAAATAAAAAAGCCGGATATGT
>JAHJDJ010000279.1 GCA_018812585.1 bacterium | reverse complement strand
CTGGACAGGAACCCTTCCGGCCCACCTGGACGCTGCACTATTTCTGCCGCTGGGAGGGCACGGTCTCTTTTGTCGTTGATGTATCTCAAGAATTCGAAACAAGATTGCATGCCATTCAAGCCTATAAATCCCAATTCAGCAACCCAGGCGCCGATCCGCAGACCTTCATCAGCCACCCTCAATTTCTGGAAAGTATCATCGCCCGCGCGAAGTATTACGGCTCCAAGATCGAAACCGCGTATGGCGAACCGTTCTGGTCGCGGGAAACTCTGCGAGTGGAAGATCCGGTCGATTTTCTGGGCTCTAAAGACAGAGAGTGGGCTACCCTGCGATAAATCATGAACGATAAACTGAAGATCGGTATCTCCTGTTATCCTACGTTCGGTGGTTCCGGCGTGGTGGCTTCCATGTTGGGATTGGAACTTGCCCGCTTAGGGCATCAGATTCACATTGTCGCTTACGCGCCGCCCGCCAGATTGACGACCTTTCACCCCAATTTGCATTTTCATAAAGTTGAAGTCACCGATTACCCCCTTTTCGAGTATCCCCCTTACAGCCTCTCGCTGGCGTCCAAGCTTCTGGAAGTTGCCAGCCAGGAAAAGTTGCATCTCTTTCACGTCCACTACGCGATCCCGCATGCAGTGTCAGGCTATCTGGCGCAGGAGATGCAGGGTGAGCAGCGCATCCCCATGGTCACGACCCTGCACGGCACGGATATAACGCTGGTAGGCAATATGCCGTCCTTCATGCCTATCACGAAATTTGTTCTGGATAAATCCGATGCTGTGACGGCCGTCAGCCAATCTCTCAAAGATGAAACCATCAAATTCTTCGGCGTCGATCGCGAAATTCACGTTGTTCCAAATTTCGTACGCAGCGATCTGTTTCAATGCCCGGATAAGGGAGGGATAGACCATCGTCCCCGTCCTCCCGGCGAGACACCGACACTGGTTCATATCTCCAATTTCCGGCCGGTAAAGCGTGTGACCGACGTGATTAAGATATTCGCCTTGGTGCATAAAAAGATTCCTTCACAATTGCTGATGGTCGGGGATGGCCCTGAACGCGGTCCCGCAGAAAGGTTGGCGCGCGAGTTGGGGTTGCAGGATTCGGTTTATTTTTTGGGTGAACAACTGGATATCAATAGCATTTTCGCCACTGCCAATGTACTCCTTCAACCCAGCGAGACCGAGAGCTTCGGGCTGACGCCGCTGGAGGCCATGGCGACTTGTACGCCAGTTGTCGCCTCGAAAGTTGGTGGTTTACCGGAAGTCGTTATTGATGGCGAAACCGGATTTTTGCTTCCTGTGGGAGATGTTGAAGGAATGGCGGGCAAGGTGATGGATCTGCTGACTGACCCCCAATTATATCTAAAAATGGCGGCATCTGGCCGCGAAAGGGCGCTTTCCCTGTTCAACGTCCAGCGCATTATTGATCTCTACATGCAAGTTTACCGGTCGGTTTTAGACGCATAGAATTTCTACTTTTATATTGTTTTGAATTGAATCAAGCAGTAACTTATAGCCCCAGTTTTGGGATTTTTTTATAACTAATGAAAAATGTTGGAACCTGTGGTACAAGTTTTGCGTATCTGTGACGTAACCAAGGGAATAAAAACTCATGAACCCACATATCTTCCGTGAATACGACGTTCGTGGTATCGCTGACACAGACTTGGACGATCAGACTGTCACTCTGCTGGCAAAAGGTTTCGGCAGTAGGCTGATTCGCAATGACGCTAAGAAGATCGTATTAGGACGAGATGTACGACTTTCTTCAGACCGCATCCATGATACCTTGCTGCAGGGTCTGCTTTCTACTGGTCTTGATGTGATCGATTTAGGCGTGGTGCCGACACCCTTGCTCTATTTCGGTATCGTGCATCTTAAAACAGACGGTGGCGTGATGATCACCGGCAGCCATAATCCCCCTGAATTTAACGGTTTTAAGCTATGCGTGGGCGAAGAAGCAATCTATGGCCAGAAAATCCAGGAATTGAGAAAAAGTATTGAAGCCGGGGAATTTGAAACCGGCCAGGGTTCCGCCTCCGTCCTGGACGTCAGCGCAGATTACCGGACGTACTTGAAAGAAAATCTGACCATAGACCAACCGATCCGTCTGGTGATGGATTGTGGTAACGGCACTGCTGGATTGATAGCGCCTGAGCTGTTTCGTGATATGGGCTGCCTGGTGGAAGTATTATACGGCGAACCGGACGGCACATTCCCGAACCACCATCCCGATCCGACCGTCGCGAAAAACCTGGAAGAGCTGATCACCGTGACCCAAAAGCTGGGTTACGACTTAGGCGTTGCTTATGACGGTGATACCGACCGTATCGGGGTCGTCGATGACATGGGCAACATCCTTTGGGGTGATCAATTACTGATTGTTTTCAGCCGTGCGATACTGCGCAAAAATCCCGGCGCGGTAATTATCGGTGAAGTAAAGTGTTCGCAGAACCTTTATAATGACATCGAAATAAACGGCGGTAAGCCGATCATGTGGAAAACCGGCCATTCTTTGATAAAGAAGAAAATGCAGGAGGAGAATGCTCTGCTGGCGGGTGAAATGAGCGGGCATATCTTCTTCAAGGACCGCTACTTCGGCTTTGACGACGCGATTTATGCCACGGGCCGCTTGATAGAAATCCTCTGCGAAACCGCGCGGCCTTTGTCACAGTTGCTATGGGGATTGCCAGCGGTCTATTCCACGCCTGAAATTCGTGTTGATTGTCCTGATGAAATCAAATTTGATTTAGTTAAAAAGGTCAGTGATTATTTCAAGTCTGAATACAATGTTGTCGATGTAGATGGAGTAAGGGTGATATTTGATGATGGTTGGGGATTGATTCGAGCTTCGAATACTCAACCGGTTATCGTGATGCGCTTCGAGGCTAACAGTGAAGCCCGATTGCAGGAAATTCGTTCACTGATGGAGAATAAGCTGGAAGAGTTGAAGTAATCATGGATTCCACCACAGGGGGAAAAAGGATGAAGTGTGCGCATTGTCAGGAGGATTTTAATCCACCAGAAAAACCCTACGTCAGTAAACAGGCTGCGATGGAGGGTACTTACCACTGGAAATGTTTTATTGAAGCCTGCCGTAACCGCATACCGGTCGGTATCGGCGCCATTACTGTCCCCGGTCTGGGAGGCGCCGACGAGGAATCGAGCTCAAAGAGGAGCACGGCCGATTTGCAGGAAGCATGATAATAAATGGGCATGATCGACCTCAAACTGAGGAGCGCTCAACTACACTGCATCAAAACGGCGCTGACCCACTACGAAAATTTCTTCGTCCTGGGTCCGTTGACTCCCATCGGAAAACTCCCTCACGTCGCCGCTCTATACGCGTTCAGTCGCCACTCTGACGACCTGGCTGACGAGATCGTAGATGAAACCGAAGCCGCCGCACAACTGAACCAGTGGCAGGACAGCTTTCAGGACTCACTCAATGGTCAGGTGGATCATAAAATCCTGCGAGCTCTAAAGGCGACCATCGAACGACACAACTTACCGACAGACCTGCTTATTGACCTGCTCAGCGCATTTAGGCAGGATCTTTCCGTTAATCGTTTCGATACCTTTGAAGACGTGCGAAACTATACACGCCGATCCGCGGATCCGGTGGGTCGTCTCGTTTTAAGGCTCTATGGGTTCGATGACCCGGAACTGGACGAACTCTCCGATCACATCTGCACCGGTCTGCAGTTAGCCAACTTCTGCCAGGACATTGGTGATGACGCGCAGCGGAACCGAATCTATATTCCTCTGGACGAATGTAAGAGCTTCGATGTGGATCCGATTGAAATCATGGATTGTACTCCGAGCGCACGGTTAGAACGTTTATTGCATTACCAGAACGTCAGAGCTTATAAATACCTCACCGCTGGATTACCCCTGGCAGAAAAACTGAAGGGCCGCCTGAAAGTGACGGTGCGGCTGTTTGCTCTGGGTGGTTTGCAGGTATTGGAAAATCTGCGCCGTGATCCTCAAGCTGCGCTGTATCGCAGAGTATCTGTCAGCTCCAAACAGAAGTTGAATATGCTGGTATCATCTCTAAAGCGGCCTGATTATTCCCCATCGCTTGACGCAGTGAAGTAAGTCCTCCTTTTTTATCTTCCGCACTCGCACTATGGCAAATTCTTCCAACGTTGAAAAAGCCTACGAACTTTGCGACCGGTTAGCTCGTCAAAGAGCGCGTAATTTTTACCCCGCCTTTCGTTTTCTCCCACGGGATCGCCGCTTAGCGCTATCCGCATTTTACACCTATTGCACGCTTTCCGATGACGTTGTCGATGAACAGGCCACTGAATCTCTTGACAATAACCGCGCGCGGTTATCTGCCTGGAGGACAAAAGTAGACAACATGTTTGCCGGAAATGCTGATGAACCGACGTTTATGGCCCTATCGGATGCGGTCAACCGTTTCGACCTGCCGCAGGAGCCGTTCTACAACCTGCTGGACGGCGTCGAGATGGATCTTACTATACACCGGTATCGCACCTTTGATGATCTGCTGATTTATTGCCGACGCGTTGCCTCATCCGTCGGCGTCGTCTCTGCGAAAATCTTTGGCTGTACGCACCCCGGTGGAGAGATTTACGCTGATAACCTGGGCATTGCCTTCCAATTGACCAACATACTGCGCGACGTTGCTGAGGATTATAAAATGGGGAGGATCTACCTTCCAGAAGAGGATCTGCAGCGTTTTGAATATTCTGAAGGGGATCTCAAGGCACATCTCTTCAATGAGAATTTCCGGGCATTGATGGACTTTCAGTACACACGTGCGATGCAGTTTTATCGTGCTGCGCAAGTAAAACTAGCGGAAGATCAAGCCAGGAGCCTGTTTACAGCAGAACTGATGAAGTCGGTCTACCTGCGCCTCTTGAATGAAATGAAGCGAAATAATTTCGACGTTTTCGCCACCCGCGTGCGTGTTCCCCGCTACCGGATGTTATTTGGGCTTGGATCTGCGGTACTAAAGCGCTTCTCGCGCTGATTGATTCGCCATAAAATTGCGTAAGCCCTTTTCTGTCTCATATTATCAAAATCTCCCACTGAGCCTCTAAAACGTTATAAAAATACTTGACTTAGTCGCTTAACGATTCTATTATAGAACTATTCACTTTTATTCGGATCGGGATGGCAGTCTACGAGAAAAATCTTTTCGGCATTCTTGGAGTTGAAGTCAGTGCGGACGATAAACAGCTCCGCAATGCCTATCGCAAGCTGGCGAAGAAATTTCACCCTGACGTCAATCCCGGTAATCCCAGCGCTGATGAAGCTTTCAAAACGGTTTCACATGCCTACTGGATTCTTTCCGATCCGAAGAGACGCAACGAGTATATCCGCACCAGCCCGTTCCTCGATCCTGACCCTCCACACCGGGAAACCAGCTTCCGGGATACCTTCCAAAAAGCCAAAGCCGCCGCAGCCACCAAACACAAACCGAAAGAGGGCAAGAACATTGTTCTGCGCCTCTTTCTGACCCTGAATGAGATCGCTGTCGGAGCAACCAAAAAGGTAAAGATAATGCGTTGGCTGGCCTGCCATTCCTGCGATGCGACGGGCATTGCGGGTGGCGCCAAAGCAGGGGTTTGTCCGACTTGCAAAGGAACGGGTCAAGTCCCTGATTTCGCAGGCGTTGGCCGGCAGCAGAAACAGAGCACGATCGCCTGCCGTAAGTGCGCAGGATCGGGATTGCAGCCGATGACGGCCTGCCCTGAGTGTGACGGTAAAGGGCGGTTTTCCAAAGAAGTGCCACTCACTGTCGGCATCCCTCCCGGCACTCCAGATGGCGAAACTATTATCGTTAGAGCCCAGGGACATGAAGGCGCCTTCGGTGGTGACGGTGGAGATCTGCAAGTAATAGTAAAACAGAAGCAGCACGCTTATCTGGAGCGCAAAGAAAGCGATCTGCTGTATCACTGCTCCATCACTCTGACGCAATGGATTCAAGGTTGCGAGCTGAACATTCCCGGTCTGAAAGGGCCGCTGTCACTGACATTGAAACCCGGCAGCAATCCAGAAGGGGCGTTGAAGATCCGTGGTCGGGGAATACCCAAACCAAACGGCCAAAGAGGTGATTTAATCGTTAAATACAGCTTGTGTGTTCCCGAAAAGCTGACTGTCAAGCAGAAGCTTTTACTTAAAGCGCTGGATTCTACCAAGGGATTCGCACCACTTAGCGACGATTCCGGCTGGTGTCCCCGTGACCTCTCCTCCGATGAGGAATAACTCTTAGTCCGTATAGATTGTATCCGCAAATTCACTTGACATTCAGCACGAATCGCGCTAAATTCTTGTCTTGAACTTAAATTAATTACCTTTCATTGAAAGATCGAAATATGACTTCTGAAAACGAAGATAGACTGAACGTCAAACCACTTAAACCGGAGGATTTTGACGCCTTGGTGGAATTGGACAGTGTTATCCTGGGCAGCTATAAACGCAAGGAATACTGGGAAAAGAAATTAGCCATATTTCGGTTGCGGCATCCCAATCTTTCGTTAGTAGCGTACAAAGACGATAAACTGGCAGGGTACATCATGGGGAACATTTCCGGTTGGGAATTCGGCGTGATGGCTGGTATCGGCTGGGTGGAATTGATCGGGGTCGATCCCAACGCGCAGCGTAAGGGTATTGGCCGTGAATTGACTGACGAATTATTGCATCAGTTCCAGACCCTGGGCGTGAAAAAAGTCTATACCATGGTGTTAGCTAAAGACGTGAACCTCCGTAAACTTTTCAGCGCCATGGGCTTCGAAGAGGGGCACATGGTGCAGTTGGAGAAGGATTTGTAAGAGCGTCTGTTACTACTTATCTGATAAGGGGCTGTCTCAATAGTGTCATTCTGAGCGAGTCGGAGAGTCTCATAATTTAAATAGAAATGCGAATTATTGAGAGTCTTCATGCGTCAGCTGACGGATTCAGAATGATTTCGCCGTTTTGAGACAGCCTTTTAAATTGTATAATCTGAAAGCTCTCCCTGCTTTACATTTCCCTCATAAAGCTTGACATTTTCGCTAAATTGCCTTTAATTACCATCTATATCTAACTTCGACTGTTTACAGGAGCTTATTATCGAGGCTGCCATGCATGACCAAATGTGGACCTGGCTTAACGAATTTCCGCAACAGATGAAACATGCAGCAGAGCTTGGCGCGACCTGGGACGCGGGATTATCGAACCCTCCCCGGGCGGTCGTTTTTCTGGGGATCGGTGGCAGCGCCATCGGCGCGGCAATAGTTACCGAACTTTTTGCGCAGTATTTCAGGTGTCCGGTGATCGTGCACCGTGGAGTATCCCCGCCAGCCTGGGTGGGTGAAGATTGCCTTGCTGTTGCCGTCAGTTATTCCGGTAATACCAGCGAAACCCTCGAAGCGTTTCAGCAAACTTTGGATGCAGGCGCTGATGGCGCCTCGATCTCCTCTGGTGGAAAGTTGGCAGAATTAGCCGCGGCACGAGCTATCCCTCATCTTATGATTCCAGGCGGGATCATGCCGCGCGCTGCTTTGGGGTATACCAGCATCCCCTTGATTTATCTGCTGCAAAGTGCCGGCGCCATGAAATCCGCCGAACTGCCCGTCCAGAAATTAGTCGCAGAATTAACTCGCCTGCGAGCCGACTGGAGCGACCGCAGCGGCGCAGGAATGGGGATTGCCCGGCGGATCTTACGCCGCTTTCCAATCGTTGTCGGAGCGGGTCTGACCAACAGTGCCGCGCGCCGCTTTCAAGCCCAGTTAGCGGAGAATTCCAAGGTTTTGGCACAGACGTTCGAAATCCCGGAAGCGATGCACAACGTGATCGAAACACTGGATCTCGCCGCCCTGGAACCTCTTCGCCCCATAGCCGTTTATCTGGAGGATCCTCAAACGCCGGAGGAGTTGCGTATCTTAATGTCACTGGCGCGTAGATCGTTCCAGAATGCCGGTGTCGAAGGTGTTATCCTGCAGACTGAGGGAACAGAGGATCTGATCAGACTCTATTCCCTGATTCACAAACTCGATTGGGTCAGTTACCATTTGGCGGCTCTGCGAAATGTCGATCCTGTGGGAATCCCTTTGATCATGGGATTAAAAGAGCGGTATGTCGCACAAAAGACTAAAAAATAGATAAATTATTTGGATTGTCGCAAAATAAATCTTATATTTAAGATTCTTCAGTTTTACATGACCACCAATAGATGAAATCGGCTAATTCTGCATGAAAGCGATCATACCCGTTGCGGGAAAAGGCACCAGGCTGCGCCCCCACACACATACAACGCCAAAAGTCCTCCTGAATGTTGCCGGAAAGCCGATTATTGCTCACATCATGGACCACATCCCCGGCACTAAAATCGATCACGTTGTCTTTATCGTCGGTTATCTAAAGGAGGTCTTTGAAGAGTGGGCGCGCGACCGTTACAAAAACCTGCACATGGAGTTCATCGAACAGAAGGAGATTCTGGGCCTGGGACATGCGGTTGGTATGGGGTTGTCCGCAGAGGATGAAGAGGTTATGATCATCTTAGGGGATACCATCTTTGAAATCGATTTGGATGCAGTTTTAAGCAGTGAATACAGCTCTCTGGGAGTTCAAGCGGTAAAAGATCCCAGCCGCTTCGGTGTGGTCGTGAAAGAGGATGGTTTTATTGTTGATTTGGTGGAAAAATCTGAGCATCCCCCCAGCCATGACGCAATTGTGGGGCTTTATTTTATCAAGCATGGTGGACTGCTGAAGCAATGTATCAACGGCATCATCGCCGACGACGTCACCACTAAGGGTGAATATCAGATTACCGACGCCCTCAAGCGGATGGTGCAGCAGGGTGAAAAAATGACAACTTTCAGCATTCAGGGGTGGTATGATTGCGGGACGGCGTTGACTCTGCTGGAATCTAATCGTCATCTACTCTCGAAGCAGGCCGATTCCGGAGCTGATTTAGCCGCATTACGTAAAAATAATATCATCACTGAGCCGGTTTTTATTGCCCCAGACGCCGATGTAAAAAACAGCATTATCGGTCCTTATACCTCCATTGGACCTGGTTGTACGATTGCAGCTTCAATCATTCAAGACTCGATTGTTGGCGATGACAGCGATATCAGTTCAGGCGTGTTTGAACGCTCTATCATCGGACGCCATGCCACTATCCGGGGCACAGCCAACAAATTGAACATTTCAGATCATTCAGAAATAACTTTCCATTAGGGTATCGTTATGTCGATCAATTTAAAACGCTGCCTGCTGGCTGCTCTTTTAGTCTTGGCAGTTGCCAATATAGCGCCAGCGCAAACTTACCTCGGTATCAGACTTGGATCGTTCAATCCGGAAGACGCCAAGTCAGGTTTCACGATCGGAATCAACACCGGGCGGGCGGTAGATGACCGCATCGAATTCGGTTTGACAGCGGACCTGTACATTCGTAAATTCAAGCAGGAAACTGAAGTTGGCCCTAATCCCGGATCAGGCGGCACAGACATACAGACAGAAATTGAATATTCCATGTACGCGCTGCCTATCATGGCGCAATTAACGGTCAACATTATGCCGCAGGCAATCGTCATTCCTTATGCCGCTGTAGCGGTAGGTTACGAGATGGTTTACAGCAGCGAATCAAATTATGAACTGGATGAGACGGATCGTCGCTTCTACGGTGGATTTGGCTGGCAGCTTGCTATCGGCGGGAAGTATTACATTGGCAGCTCCTCTGCGCTGTTCGGTGAACTCTTCTACAACGGAGCGACGGTGAAACGCAACAAAGGATCGAATGAAGCAGGATTTCCTGTCAGCGAAGAGTTGGATTTTTCCGGATTGGGATTCCGCGTGGGTATTTGGCTGGGCGGCTTTTAATCGTATGATAAGATAGATAATAGAACGAAGCAAAGAAAGCGAGGATTGAATGTCAGAATTCATCTTCACATCAGAATCCGTGACAGAAGGGCACACTGATAAGATCGCCGATCAGATCAGTGATGCAGTTTTAGATGCAGTTTTCGAAGAAGATCCTTTTGGCCGTGTGGCCTGTGAAACTTTCGTTACTACAGGATTATGTCTGGTTGGCGGTGAAATTACCACAACCACCTATGTTGATATCCCGATGATTGCCCGTAATACGATCGAGAAGATCGGGTACACGAATGCCTCGATGGGGTTTGATTACGAAACCTGTGCAGTACTGACGACCATCAATCAGCAATCGCCTGACATCGCCTTGGGTGTGGATCGAGCCGGCGCCGGCGACCAGGGGATGATGTTCGGTTATGCGACCAACGAATCACCGAATTTTATGCCCCTGCCGATAACACTGGCTCATAAACTGACTCAGCGTCTGGCTGAATGCCGTAAGAAGAATATCCTGGCTTGGCTGCGTCCTGATGGCAAATCCCAGGTTTCCGTCAAATATGTCGATGGCAAACCCGTCCAGGTGAAAACTGTCGTGATATCCACACAGCATAAGCCGGACGTCGACAACGATACGATCCGTAAGGGTATTATTGAGCATGTCATCAAACCGATCATTCCGAAGGACCTGATTGATGAAAACGATATCGTTTATCACATCAATCCAACGGGACGTTTTGTGGTCGGGGGTCCTCAAGGTGACGCAGGGTTAACCGGACGTAAGATTATCGTCGATACCTACGGCGGTTTTAGCGCACACGGCGGCGGCTGCTTCTCCGGCAAGGATCCCACAAAAGTCGACCGCTCTGCAGCTTATGCCGCACGCTGGGTGGCTAAAAACATCGTGGCCGCGGAGTTAGCTGATAAGGTTGAAATCCAGTTCGCTTATGCCATCGGTGTCGCTGAACCCGTTTCTATCATGATCGATACTAAGGGCACTGGTAAAATTCCCGACAATGAAATTCTGGAACTGGTGAACAAGCACTTCGACCTCACACCCGCCGGAATCATTGACCGTCTGGGCTTGCGTCGACCGATCTACAAAAAGACCGCTGCATACGGTCACTTTGGTCGTGAGGATTACGACTTCAGTTGGGAACGGGTGGACGTCGCACCTGATCTGAAAAAAGGCTAAGAATGTTCGTTAACTGAATATACCCATGTGAAAATACGCCGCCGGATTTCGGTCCGGCGGCTTTACATCATTAAGGAGTTTGCGTTGAACTACAAAGTAAAAGATGTCGACCTGGCGCAACAGGGTCGGATGAAAATTGAATGGGCTGAATCGAAAATGCCCGTGATGATGGCGTTGCGGGAAAAATATTCCCAGACTAAACCTCTGCAGGGACAGAGAATCGCTGGCTGTCTGCATGTCACCAAGGAAACCGCTGTTCTGGTGGAAACTTTGATCGCTGCCGGCGCTGAAGTGTCCTGGTCGGGATGCAATCCGCTTTCAACACAGGATGACGTCGCGGCAGCATTAGCTGATTCTGGAGTATCGATTTATGCCTGGCACGGTATGAGCGTTGAAGAGTTTTACTGGGCTATAGACCGCACTCTGGACTTCAAACCGACGCTGACCCTGGACGACGGCGCAGACCTGATCATGGTCATTCATACCAAACATCAGGAATTGATTCCAGGCGTTCTTGGTGGCACGGAAGAAACCACAACTGGTGTCCATCGTCTGCGCGCTATGGCAAATGACGGCGCTTTGAAATATCCCATCATTGCGGTCAATGATGCCGAAACCAAGTGGGATTTCGATAATGTCTACGGTACGGGTCAATCCTCGATTGACGGCATTCTACGCGCCACCAGCGTTCTGCTGGCAGGCAAAACATTTGTCGTCGGTGGTTATGGCCACTGCGGCCGCGGTTGTGCCCTGCGCGCTTCTGGGATGGGCGCTTCTGTGATCTGTACTGAGGTCAAGCCGACTGCCGCCTTGAAGGCCACCTTGGAAGGTCACCGCATCATGAAAATGGACGACGCCGCCAAGGTCGGAGACATCTTCATCACGGCAACCGGCATGAAAGACATCATTGTCAAACATCACTTCGAAGCGATGAAAGACGGCGCCATTGTATGTAACACTGGTCACTATGATTGCGAAATCAACATCGATGATCTGGAAGAGTTATCACAATCCAAGCGTACGATTCGCCCGAATTGCGAAGAGTATACTCTGAAAGATGGTCGTCGTATTTACCTGCTGGCGCAGGGACGCCTGGTCAATCTGGCTGCCGCTGAGGGTCATCCTTCGGAAGTGATGGACATGTCTTTTGCCAACCAGTTCCTTTCCCAGATCCGTCTGACAAATGAAGGCAGAGGGATGGAACCCAAGGTTTATGACATTCCAGAAGATCAGGATCAGGACATCGCAAGTGTAAAGCTATCAACGCAGGATATCTCGATAGATGCCCTCACCGAAGCACAGATCATTTACGCTACCGATTACATGGAAGGCACCTAAGCGTTAAGCTGCCTACCTGAAAAAGGATGCAAAAATACCTTGCATTATTGCGGTTGTTGTCTATCTTTTAAGCAACAGCCGCTTTTTTTTGCTTGTTTGATGAAGTGGTAGTTTTCAAAGGAGGTCGTCATGCCGAAATTTATCATTAGCATGCCTCCCATGTCGGAGGCGGACGTCAAACGCAATTGAGCGCAGGTATTAAAAACCAGCCGGTCGGTTGGTGATGCCTCGCTCGCTATGGAACGAGCTTACATTGATAAAGAAACAGGACGCGTTTCCTGTTGCTGGTCTGCTCCAAATCGCGACAAAGTTACGGGTCTGTTCAAGCAGGCTGGTGTGGCTTTTGAATCGATAACCCAAGTCGAAGAAGCTGTCGAGAAGGACTTTATGTAACTCTATTTAGAATTAATCCTGATTTAATTCATTATGAGAAGGGGCTGTCCCAAATGGGACAGCCCTTTTTATAGGAATCGATGAAAATATATCTTGCCAGGTAAAATTCTATTTCATAAATTATATCTTAAACAAGAAAATCTGTCAGATAAGAATAACTGTAATTATGTTAGAATTTTCTCCTTGCTACAGAGAGCTAAACATGAAGACCGCAGTTCCGCTTCTTAATGTCGTCATTATCGCGATAATATTCATGGGGTGCACTCAGGAAGATATCACCAACGTTACCTGGACAGATAACCAGCCTCCGGCGGTGACCCTTCTCCTGCCTGCGCCCGTCGATACGCTGCGCGGTCTGGTTGACGTTCAAGTGGAAGCGACGGATGACAATGGCGTTGTATTGGTTGAATTCTACATAGATGGCGCAGAAGTAGAGTCGCAGTCAAGCGGCGAAAATGACATTTACACTTACACCTGGAATACAGAAGAAGCAACAGATGGATCCCATCTGATCTTTGTACGTGCCTACGATGAAGCACAAAACTACGGTGATACCGTGCCAACGCTGTATTTCGTTGATAACGAAAATGAAATCTTTCAGGTTTCTCTCCTGCTTCCGCAGGTTGGTGATACCTTGCGTGGGTTGGTGGATATTCAAGCGGAAGTTATTTATTCCCATGATATTGACAGAGTGGAATTCTACATTGATGGAGAACTGATTGACACACAAACGACCGGCTATGAAGACCTATATACCTACTCTTGGGATACCGAGTTGAACGCTGACGGTCAGCACCTGATTTTCGTTCGTGCTTACGATAGTATGGAAAACCATACAGACGCTGTGCCCATCCTTGCATTGGTGGACAACATAAACGAGAACGCCCCCCGTACCCTGCGTGTTCCCTCTGAATATCTTTCCATCCAGCAGGGAGTGAACGCCGCTAATGAGGGCGATACTGTACTGGTCGAGCCCGGAATCTATTACGAGACAATTATTTTTCAAGGGAAAAGAATTTGGGTAAAGAGTGAGTTCGGACCACAACAGACAATTTTAGATGGTTTGTATCAAATCAAATTAGCGTATTTCATGGGCGCTGAAGATACGACATCTGTATTATGTGGCTTTATGATGAGAAATTCATATAATGGAATTTTAATGGAGAGTGATTGCTCACCGACAATTATAAATTGTATAGTAATAAACATGAGCTACAATGGAATTATTGGAGCACCTATCAATGCGCATATCATTAACAACACAATATTTAATTGCCAGTATGGAATGTCAATCGGGGGAATAAGTACGATAAGAAATAATATTGTGGTTCAAGGATCTCAAATTGGATTATGGAATGCAAGCGGAATCTTTCAATATAGGCCAATTGCCGATTATAATGATATCTGGGACTGGGATGAAAGTTATTTCGGTAATGGTTGGATTCCAGGAGAGAATGATATGTATGTGAATCCTTTATTTGAAGATACTTTGAGCTTTCGTCTTTCATCAAATTCACCATGTAGAAACGCAGGAGATCCGAATATACAAAATCCTAATGGGACTCAATCCGACATAGGCGCATGGGGAGGTCCTCATGCCTATCAATGATCATTCTGAAAGGAAGGTGTATCATGGCTAGTTGGGGAAATCAACAAGAAATAGCGTATCCTCAGGACATGGAAAGTCCTTCTGGAAGACACCTGCTTGCAACTAACAACGATGCGAATGATTTTGCATTGAAGGGAGTCAACAGCTCAGGAACAGCAATCCATTCGGATGGCAAACTTCAGGTGGACGGAGATTCAGACATGAACGGTGATCTGGACGTGTCGGGGACGGTTACCACCGATACCATCAAAGCAAGCAGCGGTTCGCTGGTTGAAATCGCCAATGAAAACCATGGGAGTGTCAATCTCGGAAATGGATCATACGGAGATAGCATCGTCAAGACGCTTTGTCCGTTGCACACTAACGGATTCATTGATACTATCAGTGCTGTTCCATTGCGGGTGGGACAAAGTCTCTCCAATAATGCTTCCCTCATCGAGTTGGGGCGTAGTGGTATTCTTACGAAAGTATTAGGCACGTTTCAGGTCGATTATACTTCGACCTTCTACGGTGCGGCAACCTTTAACGACCCGGCAACCTTCAATGATGCGGCGACGTTTGGTGGGGGCACAACAACCCTGAATGCTGCTGTGGACATTAATAATACTGTGGATCACGATTGCAATGTTGACGGTGTAGGGCTTGATGTTAAGAATAGCTCTACTGGACAAAGCGCTGTAGGTATCAAGTCTGAAGCGAGAGTAGCATTGGAAGCACGGGGAAAATCCGCCTTTACGGATAACATGACTTTAGCGTCCGATAAAAGCTTCATTATGGATGGAACAACTGGCGAAAATTATATGAAGTACGAATCAACCAACGAACGTTTCGAGTTCTACATCGGTGATTCTCTGGTATTCTATATCGACGAGACCGGAGGGCATAACGCTTAGAATCTTCGCCTAGTAAACCACTGCGTGCTGTGATTTACTAATATCCATAATCATAGCCTGGGATTTTATTCCTGCGGTGTTTAGCATCAAAAGAGGCTGTCTCGGATACTTCTGAGACAGCCCCTTGTTTTATTTAAGCGTGGACGGTTCAGTTTAATGCCTCCAGAATTTAACGCCTCTGATCCAATTCCATATATCTTCCAGGATATGCCAGAATTTCATGTAGTGTCTCTGTGTGTCGGAATCAAAGGACGGCGTCGCATCGGAAGAAATGGGTTGATTTAACGGAGCGGTCAAAATCTCGACTTTCTGGCGAGCCAATATCTGGCTCGAATAAACCCCGCGATAGCCCGTCATCAGGAAAGCGACCACGCAGACCGTGGCGCCGTAGGGACCAAAAGCCTTGCCAAACAACTCAATTCCCATAACTGACGCCGCGATGGGTGTATTGGCGCATCCCGAAACCAGAGCGACCATGCCGAGCGCGGCAAAAATGCTCGGATCCGCACCGATGATCTGCCCCCATACAGATCCTGCTGATGCGCCCACAATGAAGATAGGAGTGATGACTCCTCCACTGCCCCCGCAGCCCAACGTCGTGCCTGTGGCGAAGGATTTGAATATCCAGGCCCACCAGGGTGTTGGTTCTCCCGATAGAGCTCTCTCTAATGTGTCAACGCCCAATCCTAATCCACTGTCAGCGCCTAATAAGCCAAATCCGACCAGAAGCAGCCCGCCTATTACCGGTTTCCAGAAGGGAACGTGATTAAAGTTATTGAAAAATTTATGTCCCCAGCGCAGAGCCTCAATAAAGAGAATGCAGACTAAGCCGAAGACCACTCCAGAAAGAATCACCTGGAAGAAGAGAGCTTCGCTGAACTCCAAGGACCAGGTCATGGGATCCCAGAAATAACTGGCGCCCAGCCAGCGCGAGACCTGGAATGCTGTGATTCCCGCCACGAACGAAGGTAATAGGACTTCATACATGATCTGACCCAGGAACAGCACTTCGACGCCAAATAACGCGCCAGCAACAGGAGTGCTGAACACGGCCGCAAATCCAGCGGAAATACCACAGATCACCAGCTTCTTCCGGTCGTTTTTAGAGAGGCGGAATAACGTCGCAAAGACGGACGCCAAGGTAGCGCCGATTTGAGCGGCAGGACCTTCCTTGCCAGCGGAACCCCCGGTAGCGATAGTCACGACTGTGGCAATTAATTTCACGGGCGCATCCAGCGCATACATACGGCCATCGCGCTTGTGCACCGCTTCAATGACTTTTTCGGTGCCGTGACCCTCGGCTTGCGGCGCTAAAAATTTGATAAAATAGGTTGAAAACAGCAGCCCCAGGGGGAGAATCGCGAAGTAGTAGGGATATTGCTGCATAAAATGAATCGACTTATGCAGCAGAAGAATGAAAAGCGCCGTGGAAAGACCGACAATCACACCGACAATAGTTGCCAGCACCGTCCAGCGCAGAATATTGAGAAAAAGCGCGGACGACTCCAGAAACTGGCGTCGCACTCGGCGTGTTAATCGGTCGAAAAAAGTCACGGTCGAAAAGGCTCCCCAAGATACAGAAATTACGGCATTTAAGTGGACAGCACAAAATCCCCTTAATCGTCCTTAAGATAAATCATTACCTTTTTGGAAACAAGCTTTTTCGGGGATTTCACGAACCGATTTTTTTCGTTTAATCGGGACCAACAAAAAGAGCCCCGCAGGGCTCTCAAGGGATTGCTATTTTTAAATCTTTCCTAATGTCCCGCACCTTATTGAATTTTAACCGGCTCGTAATACACCTGTTTGAATTTCTCCAGGGCAGTTCTCAGGTGTTCGACGTTCATAAGATCGGTCGCCTGTTTGGCTGACATCGCATAGTACACCAACTGATGCAGCAGTTCCAGTTTAGTGCCGTAAGAATGACTGGCATCCTCATCCGTTCCAGCATAGGGGCGAGTTCGCTGCGCTAAGAAGTAGTACGTGACGATATCCGCCAGTTCATCGGCATGCAGATCTTTATTGTTGACCCAGCGGACGATCTGATTGTAATTCGGATCCTCTTCCTTTTCCAGCATGATAATCTGATTCATCGCTTTCTCGATCGTGGTGATGTGTTCCGCGATCATCGTAAAGCGCATGTCATCATTATAAATGCCGCAGGGCACCTGACAATGTGATTGCGCCAACGGAGTGATGCTGACACTAAACAAGATTACCAGCAGGAATGAACTGATCAAATTCTTCATGGCTTCAGCCCCCACTATATATGATTGGTTATTTATCTCTGGAAAGAAGTACGACGGAAATCCTGCGATGTTGACATGCGCATGAGCTTTACCTATTCCAGCTACCCGAAATAGTTATCGATACGCTCCTTAATCTGATTTCTGACTTTTTGGAAGACGGCCAACTTCTCTGCATCTGTGCCCGTGGCCGCGGCTGGATCTTCAAATGACCAGTGCAACCGCTGATTTCGAGTGGGTATAAACGGACATTGCTCTCTGGCATTATCGCAGACGGTTATAACGAAATCGAATTCCCGTTCTCCGAAGAAGTCCACCGTCTTCGATTCATGCTTCGAGATGTCGATGCCTATTTGCCTCATCGCCTTGATGGCCAGGGGTCGTACCAGAGTCTTTTCTGTCCCCGCAGAAAAAGCTTCATAGCGACCGCCATGAAAATGATTCAGCAAGCCTTCCGCCGTCTGGCTCCGTGCTGAATTGTGCGTACAGACGAACAGGACGCTCTTCTTACTGCTGTTCATGCGTTATCCCTGTGATGTTGCACATTTTCGGTTAAATTTGATTTTGAATCTCAGCGCGACACCCACCAATGCAATCATTATCGGCACTTCAATGAGGGGACCGATGACCGCCGCGAACGCCACGCCGCTGTGGATACCGAATACCGCTACTGCCACCGCAATCGCCAGTTCGAAATTGTTTGAGGCTGCAGTGAATGACAGCGTCGTCGTTTTTGCATAATCAGCGCCGAATCGCCGTCCCAGCCAGAATGAGATCAGGAACATCGCCAGGAAATAGATTACCAGCGGAATAGCAATCCGTACCACGTCGAACGGCAGCTCAATGATCGTTTCACCCTTCAAGCTGAACATGATCACGATGGTGAAGAGCAGCGCGATCAGTGTTATAGGGCTGATCCGCGGGATGAATTTAGTGTGATACCAAGTCTTGTCCTTGATGCGCATCAGCAGAAACCGCGTCAGGAATCCAGCAATAAACGGAACCCCCAGATAGATGAAAACTGATTCTGCGATCTGACCAATGGATATTTGCACGAGCGCGCCCTGCAAACCGAACAGTGGTGGGAGAATGGTGATGAAAAGGTAAGCGTAGACGGGGTAAAACAGCACTTGGAAGATCGAATTGAACGCCACCAGACCTGCGGCGTATTCAGTGTCCCCTTCAGCCAGATCATTCCAGACAATCACCATGGCGATGCAGCGCGCCAGCCCGATCAGAATCAAACCGACCATGTAATCCGGCATGTCCCGCAGCATCAGAATCGCCAACCCAAACATTAAGATGGGTCCGATCACCCAATTCTGCAGCAAAGATATTCCTAAGATATGCCAGTTGCGAAAGACGCGGGGTAACTCCTCATAACGTACTTTCGCTAAAGGAGGGTACATCATTAAAATAAGACCGGCTGCGATTGGAATCGAAGTCGTCCCCGCCTGAAACCGGGTGATGAGATTAACAAACTGCGGCGCCGCGTATCCCAGTCCCACGCCAACAGCCATCCCTGCGAATATCCAGAGGGTCAAATACCGATCTAACAGGCTTAATTTTTTCCCGGTTGAACCAGCCATTTATCGCTCTGCTCCTATGTTTAGATACATGATGATTCTTCGGTGAGTAATTGCATTAACTTCTGCTTTGCCATGACAATCGGTTCGTCATCTGTGACTTGAGATAAAACCTGCCTCAATAGCTTTCGCCAGTCAGTTTCCGCAGCATCCGCCAGACGGTAATGAATCCAGCGGCCCTCACGTCGTTCCGCCAGCCATCCAGCCTCTTTCAGCTTATTCAGATGACGCGAAACAGTGGGCTGGGGGAGACCCAAGGCGCTTTCCAGCTTGCAGACGCAGACCTCATCGACGCTCTCAATCAAAGCCATCACACTCAGACGCCCCGGATCGGCCAACGCCTTCAATCTTTTCGTTGCAGTATCCATCACTATTTCATATCCATATATCCGAATATGCAAATGTAATAATAAAACGAAATCCAGGCAAGCACTGTCTGGAAAATCTTTGAAAGGCTTAAGTTCTGGATTGAATCTTAACAGGAATCTTACGTATAAGTAAAACCGCTTGCATTCCATTTGAAATATTCCTATATTTCTGCTCGGTTTAACTTTTTCCAAATTAATGAAATCATACCTCCGCTTACTTAAATTAATAAAGCCTTACCGCAAGGCTCTGCTGGGAGCGTTTCTCTGCTCAGTGGCTTACGCTCTAGCCAACGCCATCGCTATCTGGTTCTCTGCCTCATTTATCACCGCGATTTTCACGCCCGACGCCAATCCCATCGGTGCTCTGGCAGCGGCAGAAACATCCGATCTGAATGAAAAGCTGAAAATTATAGCTTGGAATTTCATCGGGGAAGGGGACCGCTTTGACGTGGTAAAGCGAGCGGTTGTGATTTTCTTCTTCGCTTATTTCCTGCGCAATTTCTTCGTTGTGGCTCAGTTATTCTTTATCAGCTTTATTGAACAACGGGTCATCCGGGATATCCGTGACAAGCTTTACAGCCACCTGCTGAAGCAGGCGCTGAGCTTCTTCCATAAGCGCAAAGCCGGTGAGCTGGCTTCAATCGCCTTAAACGACGTCGCCCTCTTAAACGATAAGATGATGAAAGCGATCAAGTTCTCCATGCGGGAACCGTTTGTGATTATCATCTTCATGTTTCTGCTTTTTACAATATCCTGGAAACTGACGCTGGTGACCCTGATCGTCCTGCCTTTTGCCGGCATCATGATCGATAAATTGGGCCGGTCTCTGCGCCGCAAGAGTCGTCGCATGCAGGAAGCCATGTCAGACTTAACCTCGTTGATTTATGAACGGCTGGGCGGTATCCGTCTGATCAAGATTGCCGGCACCGAAGCCCCGGAAACAGATCGATTCAAATCGGTGACTGCCACCTTCTTCCGGCAGGCTTTGCGCCAGCGCCGATTGGATTTTCTCACCGCACCGGCCACGGAGATTTTAGGGATGGCCATCATCTCGGTCATCCTGCTGTATGGCGGTTACCTTGTCTTTCAGACGACTGCCATCGATGCGGAAGATTTCGTCCGCTTTATTGCGATTCTGTTTTCCATTATGGCGCCCGCCAAAGGATTGGGGGATGCTTATACTTCTATTCAGGTCGCATCGGCTTCTGCTGACCGCATTTATGGAATCCTCGACGTTGATGAGAAATTGATCATTCCTGATAAAATCTATCCTGTGACCGGATTCGACTCTTCGCTGGTTCTTGAAAACGTAAATTTTCGTTACTACACTGCTGAGACAAATGCTCTGACAGATATCAACATCACGATAAAGCAGGGTGAATCGGTCGCGTTGGTGGGGCCTTCGGGAGCGGGGAAGACCACTCTGATAGGATTGCTGATCCGTCTTTTTGATCCTACGTCAGGAATCATCACACTGGACGGAAAAGATCTGAAGATTCTGGATTCTGTGGCTTTGCGAAAGCGTTTCGGAGTAGTTTCACAGGATATTATTCTCTTCAATGACTCCATAGCCGCAAACATCGGATATGGTGCAGATAACGTCCCACAGGAAAAAATCGAATATTCTGCGAAATTGGCCTACGCCCACGATTTCATATCAGCTTTCCCTGATGGATACCAGACAGAGGTCGGTGATCGAGGCGTGCGGCTTTCAGGCGGTCAGCAACAGCGGCTTTCCATCGCACGTGCTCTGGTACACGATCCTCCCATTATCATCTTTGATGAGGCGACTTCTCATCTGGACAGCGAATCCGAGATGTTGATTCAGCAGGCGATGGAATTGCTGCGATCCAAACATACGCTAATCCTGATCGCGCACCGCCTGGCAACCATCCGCAATGCCGACCGCATCGTGGTCCTGGATCAAGGCCGCATCATCGATAAAGGCACTTATGATGAACTTCACGAACGCTGCGCCTTGTTCAAACGACTCTGTCAACAACAATTCCTTGCAGAATAATGCCCAAACCTGCCTTAATCGTCGATGATAACGACGGCTACGTCGAAATGATCATGATGCACCTGAAACCCAGAAGATATGACTTCGAGCGCGCCGCGTTAGCCCGCGAAGGGATCGAAATGCTGGATCAGCGCGGATCGGATTATTACCAGTTGATCGTAACCGATATAACGATGGAAGGTCAGACGGCAGGTTTTCGTTTCCTGCGCCACGCGCGGAAAATCGGTTATAAAGGGCCGATCATGGTGGCCAGCACCGGGATTGATGTGCCCATTGTCTTATTCTTGGCAAAATGGTTCATGAAAATTTGGCAGGTTGATATGCTGGTCCCGAAGAAGCCGCTCAAAACGGGGGTGTGGAAGTGCGCGCCAATAACGCGGCTGGGAATTTCACGGCAGGATCTGGTGAAACCTGCCAACTTTCCTGAATGAATTTATTGAAAATCTACTTGTGAAAAAGGCAAAATTAGCTTATATTTAATTTTCCTTTATATGGGGCCGTAGTTCAATTGGTTAGAATGCCGGCCTGTCACGCCGGAGGTCGCGAGTTCGAGTCTCGTCGGTCCCGCCAAGCTTAAAAGCGGATATTCCGCAGAGTATAGTGGCATTACCCCAACGTCTGCTAAAGAGTATTTTGGTAGATTTTGGGGTATTTTCGTCTCAAGGTACTGCAAAAGTACTGCAGTTTTCAGTAACGAGATTATCCGAGGCAAGTTAAACGCTCCGCAACTCTCCTCAAGTCGTCGTCAACTGAATGTAAATAAATCTGAGTTGTGGTTATTTTCGAGTGTCCCATAAAGTCTTTGACTTGGTGTATTGGGACACCTTGATTCACCAGATCAGTAGCGACTGTATGTCTTAGCGAATGCAAATGAAGTTCTGGTCTTAATCCAGCTTTCCCTGCATACCGCCGAAATAAAGCACTCAGCCAATCCGGACTATACTCAAATGGTTTTGGCTTAGATCGTTCGATTGATGAAAGTAATTGCCAAAGCTCGATTGTGATCGGTATCTTCCGAACTTTATGAGTCTTCGTTTGTTGGATGTTTATCACTTTACTTTCCAGGTCAATATCTGACCAATCCAAACCTATCACTTCAGCTCGTCTTACTCCGCTTAATAGCATGAACCGGAAAACCTTCTCATGTTCAGGATCTTCCGAAATCACGTTAAGAAAACGGATCTTTTCATCTTGTGTAAGGCATAACGGTGCTCTCTGGGTATTGTCTGATGGTATCAAACCTTTCTGCTTGAAGGGATTAGACTTCAGGTATTTTACTCCAGGTTTTTCACAAGCCCATCCGAAGGCAGTCCTGATCGCTCTTAGTCGTATACTCGCAGTCGCAGGTTTTACTGATTCCAGCAGATAGTTTCGATATCTTAGAGCTGTAGCATCATTGATCGTTGAAATCTTGCAATCGCTCAGATATTTTTGTAACAGTGTTAGCGCAAATTCGTCAATCCCAATCGTCTCTTGAGACTTCCCTATACGCCTCCGATCCTCCTGATAAACTTGGATGAACTGCGACAGCATGATCGGTTCTATCTTCTCAACAGGTTCCAGACCTAAAGCGATCCTGGCTTGTTCTTCTTCGAGCTTCCGAAGT
>JAHJDJ010000278.1 GCA_018812585.1 bacterium | reverse complement strand
GGCTAACAGATTATTCAGCAATTCTTATGTCAATTATACCTGCATTGATCTATTCCCTCTTGATGTGTGGACTTTCGTTGACAATTTTTCTGAATAATTTTAAAAAATTTAATAAAAATTTGATTTATAATATAATGACTTGGCTTCTTCTGCCTTTTGCTTATATAGTAATGATTTTTATTCATGATATAAAAAATAGAATTAAATTTGAGTTTGGGTTTGGGAGTGATTTTCTATACCTTTTAATAATGACAATTCCTTTTATTATCGGTTTATGTTTGACTCTCCTGAAGTTTAGACAGAGCACAACTAAAGGATAAGCTATGAAGAACAAAGGGAAAATGAAGCGACGGACATTCTTAAAGTTGTCTGCAGGGGCAGCTACAGCAAGCGCAGCCGCTTTGATGCTAAATTCAGAAAGGCTGTTTAACACGAAGCATGCCTCGGTGAACAACTCAATAACGGTCCCTCAAGACGCTAAAAAAGTATTTTCGAAATGCGGCGCCTGCTCAAACACCTTCTTTACTCTATTAAACCGCGAATTTGGTTATCCTAAAAATGCTGCGGAGCTTGCCTCAGATCCATTAGCTGGTGGACTAATGAATACACAAAATCAATGCGGAATGCTCTGGGGGTCTACGTTGGCTGTGGGAGCGGAATCCTTTCGCAGACACAAAAAGCACGATCAGGCTTTGGCAATGGCCATAACCGGATCACAACACATTGTGGAATCATTTTCAAGAAGAGCAAAAAGCGTCAACTGCCGGAACATAATTGGTCTTGATTTCTCAAACAGATATGATATAGTGGAGTTCGCGCTGAAATCCCTTCCCGGTGGCTATAAAAACATGATCTGTATGAATCTCGCAGAAAAATGGGCTCCGGAAGCGATCCAATCAGCGAAAGAAGGATTGTCAGATAAACAAACAGATTTACCGCAACTGCCTGCAAGTTGCGCGTCTGAATGTGCAAAAAAAATGGGAGCCAGTGATGAAGAAATGGTTATGGTTGCCGGATTTGCCGGAGGTATAGGTTTAAGCGGCAATGCATGTGGCGCGCTGGGTTCAGCAATATGGATGAACACGCTCGCCTGGTGTAGAAAAAATCCTGGAAAATCCGGTTATTCGAATCCAAACGCAAAAGAAATATTGAAAGCATTCTTTGATGCGACCGATCATGAAATCCTATGTCATCTAATATGTGGCCAGCGCTTCGAAACCATAGCCGATCATACGGAATTCATCAAAAACGGTGGCTGCGATAAACTGATGGATGTCTTAGCGCAATCATAATTACCGCCCGATGCCCCACCACTTGCGGTGGGATGCCTTCCAAACGCATCGGCTTGTAGCCCTGCATAACGCGCACTCTTGGCTTCGCTGGATTCCTTCGTCCGAAGGAATGACAATCCCTTGCGGGATTGTTTCACTTACACCACCCTATATACGCTGGCTACGCGTCTCCTGACTTCTGGATTCTTTTTTCCAAAATATCTCTTGACTTTGCCGTACTAATGTTGTATATTATAAATATCAGTCCAACTTATCCCACCATATAGTCCCTTATCAGAGAATCATAATGCTAATACACAACATATAACCTTTTCACTTTTTCCTTAATGATGACAGACCTGTCATCGCAAAAAAAAATCCCGCACGAACAAACGACAGAGTTGACGGACACTTTCAATTGGCGGACAACTCTGGCGTAAATGAGGTGGGGTACATTAATGCAGGGCAGACTAAGTCCTGTTTCAGGGGTGTAGCGCATAAGTGAAACTTCTTTGATTAATTAGAGCCCGGTTGGAGTTTGAGTACTGGACACCATCTTTTGATTAAGAAGTTCGTTCGTTGGTGGGAAACTTACTGTACACTCGCCAATCATTTCCTCCATTTTGAGGTTCAAACCAATCTTGCCAGGACAGAGCTGTCTTTTTAATATCCTCTTGTTTAATGCCGGTGTCACTACTATTAGAGGATCATTATTATCCTCTCCGGCGAAGTGCAATTTTACAAGCTCTCTAAGTTTACTATATGCCACAACCAGACTGCAATAAATTCCTCCCATCTTGCTGCCATCCTCTTCTACTAGATATACCGCGAGGGGCGTAACCAGAGGCGACGTCCCACCGCATCCCGACCCTCGGTTATGTAAACTGCTCAATAGCAGGTATCTTTTCAGGTTGCTCACATCGAATCCCTTTTTTCTTGCTCCTCTCAGACGAATCAGTTTTTCCATCACCTGGACAGTGGGCAGATTAACAGATTCGTTATCCTCATTATGGATCAACTGAAGTTTTTCAGGTTCCTGATTTTGCTCCGGAATATTGTTTGCATGGTAAATACTAGGTATTATATCGTTAACCTGACATAAACCTACTATCTTCATTGAATAGTTTGCCATAATCTTCCCCTTTTTTTCTGGAGCAAAACAAGTTGCTGGTTGTCCGCAATGATTCGTAGAAATATAATCTATCTGGATATGAGGAATCTACAGATTTAATCAGGGACATTAGACCTGAAGATCCTCATGAATGTACTCTAATTTATGGGTTTTGTGAGTAGAATCCAAGAAAAAATATTGTATATTGCGAATATTTTTTTATTGAGACTGAATTATAACGAAATGCAAGGGGGATATCTGCTGGATGAAGCATTGAACAAGCACCTCTCTAACCCAAATCCCACCAAAACCGCCCGGTGCCCCACAGCTTGCGGTGGGATGCTTTCCACTCGCGTCGGCTTTTTCCCACACAGAACGCGTACTCTTGGCTTCGCTGGATTCCTTCGTCCGAAGGAATGACAATCCCTTGCGGGATTGTTTCACTTATACCACCCTAAATACGCTGGCTACGCGTATCCTGACTTCTGACTCCTGACTGTGCCTATGGTGAGACAATCCTGGTGCCACACAGCTTGCTGTGGGAAGGTTATTAGTGTAGTATTCTTTGTCTAAACCGCTGAAGGGCGCTAAAAAAAACTGATTTTCACTGATATATCCGATGTTGTAGTCAGTGATATTCAGGAAGATCAGCGTGGTTCAGAGGTTCCGACAGAGAGATGCTGCCACCTGCGGCGAGGCGGCAGCACACTGATCAGTCGCCTCTCCAACCTAAATCCCACCAAAAGCACTTGCAAATCAAACCGCTCTGAATTATCTTTAAAGGTTTGATATTCTATGGAAGCTAGCTGCCAGGTACGGAGACCTGTCAGCACATCGAACTCGCGGCAGCGATGATTCCATCATCAGATGAAAAACGCAAGCTTTACCAGCTATCACTGAAACAGGTCAAGGAAGCGCTGGCGGATGAGACCGATATCACTGCGTTGCTGGCTTCCGTGGTCTGTATTCTGAAGACCAACCTGCCGCACGGCTTTTGGATCGGATTCTATCGCGTAGATACGAAAAACCCACGGCAGTTGGTGGTGGGTCCCTATCAGGGAACGTTCGGATGCCTGCGCATCGATTTCGGCGCAGGGGTCTGCGGAACGTGCGCTGAGCGCAGGGAAGCAGTTATCGTAGCGGACGTGCACCAGTTTCCCGGACATATCGCCTGCGATGCTGCTTCGGCATCTGAAATCGTGCTGCCCCTTTTCGACCAGACCGGCAGCTTGTACGCGGTACTCGACCTGGACGCCGTTAAATTGGGAGCCTTCGACGAGGTCGATCAACACGGTCTGGAAGCGATACTGGAGATCATCAGAAAGAAACTTTAAGGGCAATAATTTCGGTCTACTTCTATGAAAAAGATACTGGTCATCGACGACGATCCTACGATTGTCAACCTGCTGTGTGAAGTGCTGGCCTCAGAAGACAGGGTTATCCGCAGAGCGGGGGACGGCACGACCGCCATGAACTGGCTCGAAAAGGAGACTTTTCACCTGATCATCAGCGACCTGATGATGCCCGGGCCGCACGGTTATCAGATTGTAGAAACCATCAAATCGAATCCGGATCTACGCAGCGCCAAGACTATCCTGCTGACCGCCAAAGCCTACAAGCGGGACGAAGAAAAGGCGAAACAGATCGGCACGGATATTTTCATGACGAAGCCCTTCAAAATCGAAGAGCTGCGTGCCACAGTCGATAAATTATTGAGCGAATAAGATTATGGATGTACGTTTCTGGGGGATGCGGGGCGGCGTGCCGATTTGCGGACCCGACTCGCAGCGTTACGGCGGCAATACAGCCTGCGTCGAAGTACGTTGCGGCGATGAATTACTGATCCTGGACGGCGGTTCGGGCATGATCGGTTTGGGGCGGCATTTGATGCAGGAGCTGAAAGGCGCGCCGCTGGACGCCAAACTGTTCCTGAGCCATACGCACTGGGATCACACTATGGGTATCCCGTTTTTCCTGCCGGTCTATAAGTCAGAAGGGCAGTTGACGGTTTATGGCATCGCCGGTATGGGCGAGGTGCTGAAGAGCTTCTTTGAAGGCGCTGAAGCGGGTGAGCATTTTCCCGTTCCTTTCGGTAAACCGAAGGTGAATATCGAATTCAAGGAACTGCTGGAGACGACACAGGTGGGGGAAGCTGCGGTCAGTTATTACTATCTGAACCATCCCGGGTTAACGGTGGGGTTTCGGGTGGAATACCAGGGGAAAAGCCTGGTGTACGTTACCGATAACGAACCCTACAGGTCGACCAATCAGGAGCTGATCCGCGGTGATGACGACGAGAGCTACCTGGCCCGCATCGACCGGGAAGTGGCTGCATTTGCGCATTCCGCAGACCTGCTGATCGCCGATGCCACTTACAGCGATGATGAGTACGCCGACGTGGTCGGAATGGGGCATAGTTCCGTGGGGGACGCCATGCGGATTGCGATTTCTGCTCAGGCAAAACGGCTGGTGTTGTTTCATCATCATCCGCTGCGCAGTGATCAACAGATCGATGACATCGCGCAAAGCTGCCGCGCACGGCTGACCCGGCTGAACAGCAAGTTGGAGATCCTGACTCCCACTGAAGGGGATCGGGTGAGTTTGTAGTGCACTCTGGGAGGTCAGGCATTTCTGCCTGATGAGATTGTAGGTTAAGGGACAGACAGGAATGTCTATCCTCCGGGAATCAAGGCGTATCGGGGACGAGGGCGATCCCGACTATGAAGAGTACGCGGTGGACTGCACAGAGTGCAATTTCGATTTCCGGTGGGTGGCCGGGACAGCTTCTGACAAAGTCAGCCGCCACAGGCGGGATGTCCCGGATGTATCGGAATAGATTTTCCATTTCCGATCCAAAAAAACTTGACTTTTGGATAATTTCTTAGTATAATTGGAACAAGCGGCTGTGACGCAATTGGTAGCGTATCAGCTTCCCAAGCTGGGTGTCGCGGGTTCGAGTCCCGTCAGCCGCTCGCACCCCCGATAACATCGGGGGTTTTCTCTCATTGTGGCGCAGTCGATCAACATGGTGAACTCAATCAAAGACGAAGCCGAAACCGGCGTTAGTTTAATCGAAGTTCAAGCGGATTCAGCGGCGGAAGAGGCGGGTCTGCGGGTCGGTGACCGGATCGTGGAGATCGATGGGATGCCGATGCGGGATTACGTCGATTTCGCTTACGCCGGCGTCGCAGAGGTGATGGAGGTTTCGTTTATCCGCAAGGGGAAGGAGTGCGCGGTTACGGTCGTCTGTGAGGCGGACGAAAGCCCCGGTTGGAAGATCGATTTCGGCGAGGTGATGATTTGTCACTGCAACTGCATCTTCTGCTTTGTGGATCAACTGCCGCCGGGTTTGCGGGATCCTCTGCAGATCAAGGATGAAGATTACCGGCAGTCCTTCTTCTTCGGCACCTTCCTGACCCTGGCAGGGTTGAAGGGAGAAGAGTACCGCCGCATTGCCGAGCAGAAGCTGTCTCCGCTGTACATTTCCATTCACGCCACTGATGCGAAGATCCGCGGCAGATTGTTGGGAATCGGGAATGCGCCGATACTGCCTCATCTTAAACGATTGATCGACAGCGGCATCGAGCTGCACGGACAGATTGTGGTGGTGCCGGGGTATAATGATGGTGAGGCGCTGGAACAGTCATTGACTGATCTTGCTGAGCTGTATCCGGGGTTGAAGACCTTGGGCGTGGTGCCGGTTGGCTTAACGAAGCACCGGGATGGTCTGCCGCCGCTGCGGCTGCTGACTAAAAGCGAGACTCTGCACACACTGAAGAGCGTGGAGAAGTGGCAGCAGAAAATGCTGGATAAACATGGCACCCGCTGGGTGTTTCCGGCAGATGAATTCCTGCGGCAGTTGGAGCTGCCGATACCGGATGATGACTATTACGAAGAGTACTGGCAATACGGCAACGGTGTGGGTATGATGCGGTTTCTCATCGAGGAGATGCGGGAGACGTTAGAAGCTGCGCCGGATGCTCTGGATAAAGATCGTAAGGCGCTCTGGGTGACGGGCGCGGCGGCTTTTCCGGTTTTATCCGATTTGGCAGTCGAATTAACGGCAAGATATACTCAGCTCCAAGTGGACGTGATCGAGGTGGAAAACCAGCTCATGGGCGATACGGTCAGCGTGGCAAATTTGCTGGGCGGCGAAGATATCTACGAAGCTCTTCGCCTCTATCTGGAAGAGAACGATGCAGACGGCATCGACGTGATTTACTTGCCGCCCATCTGCGTTAATCCGGATAAGCTGTTCCTGGATGATTGGTCACTGAGGAAACTGCGGCGTAAAGTAAAAATTCCTATCAGGGTTTACAATTCTGATTGGAACAAAATGATATTTGGGAAAAGGCTGCGACGATGAAACTGCCATCGGTCGTTATCTTGGGACGTCCCAATGTAGGGAAGTCGTCTCTGTTCAACCGTATCGTAGGCCGCCGCCAGGCGATTGTCGACGATAAGCCGGGTATTACGCGCGATCGTATTTACGCACGTACGGATTGGACCAACCAGCCATTCTCTCTGATCGATACCGGAGGTCTGCTGCCCAACAGTAACGATCCTCTGATGGAGGCGGTCAAAGAGCAGGTCGAGTTTGCCGCCGATGAAGCGTCGGTGATCCTTTTTATGGTCGATTGGGAGACCGGCATCACTGATTTGGATCTGTCGATTGCCTGTTACCTGCGACGCCTGGACAAGCGGGTGATTACGGTCATCAACAAGGTTGACACTACGGCGCGCGAACAGTATCCCAAGGATTTCATCAAGTTAGGATTCGGTGATCCGGTGATGGTATCTGCGATGCGAGGGCGGGGAGTCGGTGATCTGCTGGATCTTGCCATCGATTTTCAGGAAGCAGAACCTGAAGTCTATGAGGGGCTGCGAATTGCCATCGTGGGACGTCCCAATGTGGGGAAATCGTCTATTGTCAATGCTATGACGGGTAAAAAGACCATGGTGGTGTCTGCCATTCCGGGCACAACGCGGGACGCCATCGACACGTTGATTCGCTATCAGCAGAACAACATCATTCTGGTCGATACTGCGGGCTTGCGGCGGAGGGGCAAGACCAAAGAGGCGGTCGAATTCTACAGTCGTATCCGCACGGCTCGCGCCTTGGAGAGCGCCGACGTGGTCTGGGTGGTCATGGATGCGGTTGAGGGGATGGTAACTGCCGATCAAAAGATCATTGCTGAAGCATATTCAGAGGGCAAGGGTGTGCTGATCCTGATGAACAAGTGGGATGCCATCGAGAAAGACAACAAGACGCTGAAGGACTGGGAAAAGAACCTGAAGATATGGCTGGGGAGATACGCCCATCTGCCCATTCTGTTTGTATCGGCTCTGCAACGCCAACGTTTGTTGAAAGGGCTGGATCTATCGATGCAGATCAACGCGGAACGGAATAAAAGGATCACCACATCGAAGTTGAATAATGTTCTCCAGCCGATTCTCGAACGAACGCCACCGCCGTCTTATCGCAGTCGTTTTATAAAGATCAAATACATCTCACAATTAGCCTCAACGCCTCCGTTGTTCGGCTTCTTCTGTAACTATCCGGAAGGAATCGGAGACTCCTATCAGAAGTTTCTGGAACGGAACATCAGGGAACAGTTCGGATTTGTGGGCGTTCCGATCAAGCTGGCTTTCCGTAAGAAATAGATGCGCAGGGAATTAATAGATTCTACTTATCACCGTATCACTTAGAAGAGGTAAAAATGGCAGCCGATAACAATTGCAGTTGTCCCGAAGTAGAAGTAAAAGAAATTGAATGGCATAATAAGGATATGGACTGGAGTGGCAAATTCTTTTATTTCGAAGATGTACGCCATGCGTTCAACGTCCCCCTGGGGCTGGAAGCCAAACGCACTGAAATGAAGCAGGACATCGAACGTAAAGGGTACACCATGATCAATCCCGATCTGACGCTGCACGAATCTGGCATGTTTACTGGCAGGATATTCGTTGAGATCGAGAACCCGGAACAACTCGATGCGAATGTGATACAGTTTGGCGACGCCCGGATTCTCACTCGTTACTACAAAGGCAGCGCAGCGGGGATGAAAAGAGCTTTGGAGGAGCTGAAAACTTTTACACTGGATAAAACACACATTCTGCCACGTTCTATCTATATCTGGCATCTGACCTGTCCGAAATGCGCAGGAAAACGCGGTGGGGATAAGAGTATTCTGTTCGCCAAAGTATAGGTTGTTAGTGGGATGCGATGATAATGGGGAACCAGCTTCGCGCACCCTGCGTTTTAAAGTAAGAGATTTATTGGATTATGCGTTGACAAGAATCGAGGGGAAAATGCTAAGCAAAGAGCTGTTGGACATCTTAGCATGTCCGAAGTGCAAAGGAGAACTGGAATACAAAACGGAACCGCATCAATTCACCTGTCATGCCTGCCGATTGATTTATCACATCGAGGATGACATTCCAAACTTCCTGATCGATGAAGCAGAGTCGTTTTAATAGTATAAGAGGGTAATGCCTTGAGAATTAGTCAACAGCTTACTCAGAAGAGTATTCAGGCGGCGCTGATAGTCGCTGCCATGACCTTTTGTGCAGCCGCGATGGCCGCAGACGTTACTGTTTTACAGAATAACGCTGACCAGATTCAAGTCCGTTATCGAGTTGAAGAGGTTACCTGGCAGACGATGGAAACTGAGAACATTACCTACCGTACCCCTATCGTCGCTAACAGCGCTGCTGATTGGGCGCCGGGAATGCCAACCTTACCAGCCCGCGTGATCTGGCTGGCAATACCACCGGGAGCGTCACCGACCGTACAATCGGCGATTCCTTATGGTAGCTATGATCAGACCGCTGTGCCAGCGCCGATTGCGGAACGAATTCCATCCGCGGATGGATTCGGAGAATTTGTCGTCACTGAAGATCCAGCATTTTACTCGGCAGTGAGCCCTTACCCTGCTTCGTGGATTGAGATGAAGCCACCAACGACCTTCCGAGGTTTGCAGGTCATACAGTTGGTGGTTTTTCCGTTCAGATACCCGAGTGGATCGGGGGGGACGATGGGCGTGGATTCGCTTGACGTGACAATCAATTTGACTGGAGGTAATCCGTCATTTTCCGGTTTTACACGACAGATCGAAGACGAGTTTTACAATCAGATGATCGCTAACTGGTGGGGAGACGCCAAGCGGTGGAAACTGCCGAAAGCGGTTCAGACTGACGTGGTCGATGGCTGGCCCGATGGTGATTTGTACGAAATTACCATTAATGAGACTGGCATTTATAAGCTGACTTATAATTATTTAGCCAGCGCGGGAATCGACGTGGCCGCGCTTGATCCCGGCAAGATCAGGATTTTCAATAATGGCGGTCAGACGCTGCCCAAGGATTTGATCGAGTCTCGTCCTGATGCGCCGATTGAGAATGCGATTTACATCAAGGGTGGATCAGACGGCTCCTTCGATCCGGGAGATGAGGTCTGGTTTTATGGCCTTTCGGTGAATGACTGGGAACCCGGCTGGGAGACATCGCAGCAGCGCTATCGGTTCAAACATTATGTTAACCCCTATACAGAACGCAATGTTTACTGGTTGAATTTCGATCTAAATGGCCCCGACGGCAAGCGGATGGACGACCTGGGCGTCGATGATGCCTTCAATTTGAATCCTACTACGACCAGCGTATTCGAATTTGATGAGAAAGAGATCTACGCTATTTACGATAGTTATAACCTGCCGCGTCACCTGCCAAATCTTTTCGGGGATGTTTTTTCGGGATCGTCCACTCGCACATACAGCATGAATTTCGAGGATGTGGTCGATTCCGGCCCAGCCTATCTGTACGTTGATATCTATGGACCTGACGGACAGTATCACCAATTCGGAGTGTTCATCAATAACGAGTGGATCGGCAATACTATCAATAAAAATTATTCGCTGGAAGACATTCTGGCCATACCGGATGGTGTCTTGCAGAATGGCAATAATACCATTCGTCTTGAACACCTGTCATCAGGCACCGCTTACATGGATTTCTTCGAGTTGGAATACACTCGGTCTCTGACTGTCACGTCGAACCGCGTGGATATCGTCAGTCCGAATAACGACGGCGTTGCTAATTACGAAGTTAGTGGTCTGTCCGATCCCTGGGTTTTCGACGTCAGCGATTTTGCGAACGTAAAAGTTACTCAGCAGGCGTCCTTCCAGGACAGCTGTGAAAAAGAGAACCCCAGACGCTATATCGCGCAGACACCAAGCGCATTGTTAAGCCCTGAAGCAATCAGCAAAGACCTGCGCTATGGGGATGAATACGTCAACCTGCGATCGACACTGGGAGCGGATGTTCTGGTGATCTGCGCTGATCAATTTTACGATGCGATGGCTGCTTACGAACAGTATCGTGAACAGGATGCGCCGGAACCGATGGAAGTTCTACGGGTAAAGGTCAGCGATGTGTTCGATGAGTATGGCTGGGGATTAGTTGATCCGGCGGCGATTCGCGATTTTCTAAAAACGACGCTGCCTCCCTACAATTGGGCGATGTCTCCGCTGTTTGTGCTGTTTGCCGGCGATGGCGATTTCGATTATAAGAATAAGCTGGTCAACAACGACCAGAACTGGATTATTCCCTTTGAAGAACAGGTGCGCTGCACCGATGACTGGTATGCTTATTTTTCAGCGTTTGACGAACTCTACTCGTATCCCCAGTTGGCATTGGGTCGGTGGCCGGTCCAGAGTGTCACAGAGGTCGAATATATGATTGAGCGGGTGATTGCTTATGAAACAGAAGTGGAATATGGTCCCTGGCAGTCACGCGTGACTTTTGTTGCCGATGATGAATTCGGTGTTGGTTCGGCGCCTTCATACTTCGAAGAGCAGCATGTGAGGGACACTGAAACGATTGCCGAAACTTACCTTCCCGATGTGGTTAACGTGCAGAAGATTTACTTGACGGAATATCCGGTCAGTTGGGATCCGGCAGGTGGCGGACGCCGTAAACCGGAAGCAAACGCAGACCTGCTGGCTGCGATCAATGAGGGATGCCTGTTGGTCAACTTCATGGGGCATGGCAACCCGACTGTCTGGGCTCACGAACATGTTTTCCTGCAGAGCCGCGATTTGCCTCTCATGACCAATGGTTACAAGCTTCCCATGTTCTTAGCTGCCACCTGTGATTGGGCGTATTGGGATAATCCGTTTGGTCAGAGTATGCCTGAAATCATGGTGACCATGCGAGAAGATGGCGCTATTGCTGCCATAGCCGCTACGCGAACGACATCAGGGAATGCCAATTTTGATTTCCTCGAAAACTTCTACTCAGAGCTTTTCTCCATACCGGAAAGCTGCCGACTGGGTGAAGCCTTGATGCGTGGTAAGGCGAATGTTTATTACAAGAATAACGATCCACAGGTGTGGGGTAACACAAACGCTGAGAAATATCACCTGTTAGGCGATCCCGCGCTGCGGTTAGCGATGCCTAAATTAGCCGTGGTCATCGACGAGGTTTCCTCAGATACTTTGACGGCACTGGATCATGCTAAGGTTTCGGGCCGTGTGGAAACCCAGGATGGCAGCTTCGTATCTAATTTCGACGGGATAGTGAATCTGCAGGTATTCGACATCAAAATTCCTGTCATTTTTACCTTTGCCACGGGATCGACAGCGACCTATATTCTCCCTGGTGATCTGATTTTCCGCGGCGACGCCAGCGTAGAGAATGGTGAATTCGAAGCTGAATTTGTCGTCCCGGTAGACATCAGTTATGGAGGAGAGGGCGGACGCTATTCCACATTGGCCTATTCTGATAATCAGAGCGGTATCGGTTACAAGAATGACGTGGTGTTCTCTGAATCTGCAGTGGCGCTGACAGATGACACCCCCCCTGAAGTGAAAATCTACTTTGATTCACCGGGGTACCGGGATGGTGATCTGGTGAGCACGGCTGCGACGATGTACGTAGAAGTGACTGACAGTAATGGCGTCAATCTGACTGGCAGCGTCGGTCATGGGATCGTGGTGACCATCGATGGGCAGACTCCCGTTGATTTGACGGAGTCGTTCAGTTATTTCCTGGACAGCTACACCTCCGGCCGCGCAGAATACACCTTCGGCGGAGGCGAGTTGAGCCCGGGCGTACATACCGCGGAAGCGATTGCCTGGGACGCGGCGAATAATCCCAACATCGCATCGACCACCTTCGAAGTGGTCAGCGCCTCGTCTGACATTCGAGTTACAGATGCTTTGAACTATCCTAATCCCATGAAAAGCCAGACCCGATTTACATTCTGTCTGACTGAACCGGCTAACGTCACGATCAAGGTATACACAGTCGCAGGGCGTCTAGTCAAGGTTATTTCGGACGTACCGGGAGAATCGTCGTTTAACTATGACGACGACCGATTAGTCTGGGATGGCCGGGATGAAAAAGGGGACATGCTGTCCAATGGCGCGTACATCTACAAAGTGATCGCTGAAAACGGCGCAGGCGCCCGGGATGAGGCGATCGGTAAGTTAATTGTCATGCGTTAGTTTCAAGCGGCGCATGCTCATGAAAAAAAGTGATTATGCTTGAAACCTTACAATGAATTCAATACTTTAATAGATAGGGCTGTGATCGCATTACTAAAGAGTAAAAAGGAAGCAATATACGATCACAAGATGGCAGAGTTTCGGAGGAATTTATGAATTGGCGTAAAGCCGGCATCGCGGCGGTTCTAATCGCAGCACTGGGAATCTCTACAGCAGCTTATGCGGACGGACCGTCCGAAGCAGGTGTCATCTTTTTAAAACTGGTGCCGGGCGCTCGTCCCGCGGGTATGGGGGAAGCTTTTGTTGCTCAAGCAGACGATGCGACGGCAACCTGGTGGAATCCCGCAGGCATGGCCTTCATTGATCGTCAGGAAGTGTCGTTGATGTACGTGAATCTGCTGCCGCAGTTCCACCTTGATGACTTATACTACAGTTTCGTGTCGTACGTCCATCCTATTGAGGAGTGGGGCACGGTTGGTGGTAATATCATCTTCACCAATTACGGTAAAACCGAGGGTAAGGATGAGTACAACATTGACACGGGAACGTTTCACAGTTATGACGTCGCTTTTACGGTGGCTTACGGTTCGCCAGTCAGTAGGAACTTAGGTATCGGCGTTGCGGCGAAATTTATCTACAGTCACCTTGCTGAACAGGGCGCTGGCGCAGAGAAGGGTTCGGGCGTCGGGACCAGTATGGCCGTCGATGTCGGTATGATGTATCATAACGCTTTTATGAATGGATTGACCCTGGCAGCAACCCTGACCAATATGGGACCGGCGATTTCCTATATTGACCGGGCGCAAGCTGACCCTCTGCCAATGACCATCCGCCTGGGAGCCTCCTACAAGGTTTTCGATTCGGAATTCAACAGACTCTCAGTCAATCTGGATCTCCAGAAAGAGCTCGTCGATCGTTACGAAGGCGGCGTTAATGACGGCCGCGCCGTGCCTTTTTACCTGGCTTTGTTCACTTCCTGGACCAACAACGATCTGGAGAACGAAGTCGAGGGCGTTATTCCCAGCGTGGGCGTGGAATACTGGTACTCCGATTTAGTGGGATTACGGATGGGATACTATCATGACATACTGGGTGAACGCTATCCTGTGACTTTCGGGTTCTCACTTGCCTATTCGTCCTACCGATTCGACTTCGGATATGTTTCGGCCGGGGAGGGGCATCCGTTGACAGACACGATGATGTTTAGCTTGAATCTGGGTATCTAAGAGTAGGATTAAGATTGCGAAGCATACTTTTTACCCCCATCCTCTGGGGGTTTTTACTAACGGCCGTGGGATTTTCAGCATCAGCGCCGACGCTGAATCTCTATTCAAAAACGGGATCGGCAGCCCGTTTGGATCAGGTGACTGACCTGCCGGATACACTGCGTGTGCTGGCGATCCGCGTGGAGTTTCAGCCGGATACCTTGTCAACCACTACTGGAGACGGGACTTTCGGGTCAGACATTCCCGATACGATCACCATCGATCCTCTGCCGCACGACCGCACCTACTTTGAAGACCATATTACCTTCCTGAAGAATTACTACGGTGAAATATCTGGGGGAAAAGTTGTCATTTCAGGTGATTTCGCCGTCTATCCACAGGGATTGGACAGCGTCTATACTTTGCCGCACCAGATGTGGCATTACAACTACAACAGCGGAAATCCCGAAGATCTGGATCGCAGTTTAGCGGAACTCTTCGTTGACTCCTGGACGGCGGCGGCTGAGGATCCTGAACTGGTTGAATTTTTAAGCGTTTCCGATTACAATGTCTTCATTATTTACCATGCTGGTATCGGGCAGGACTTCGACGTCGGTTTTGACGAAACCCCGCACGATATCCCCTCAGCGTACTTCAAACTGAACGATTTACGAGACGCTTTGGATGATCCGGATTTCCCGGGAGTTCAGGTGGGCGAAGAGACCTGGGTGACCAGCGGTATCTTGCTGCCGGAAAGCGAGTATCAGACTGAGGCTGGCGTTGAGATCGCCTTGAATGGCACCGAAGTGCTGCTGTTCGGGCACTGGTTAGGCTTACCAGCGCTGTATAACACGGACGATGGAACTTCCGGCGTTGGTCGTTTTGATTTCATGGATCAGGGATCGGGGAATTTTGCCGGGTTGATTCCGGCGCGTCCCTGCGCCTGGACGCGAGAATTGATGGGATGGGTTGAGCCGGTTTTGCTTAATCCCACCGCCGTAGCTGATACTTTCCAGATTAAGCAAGTGCAGGTCGAATCAGGGGCGCCAGAAGTTTACCGTATTCCGATCAATGAAAATGAATATTACTTGATTGAAAACCGCGCTGGTGATCCTGAGGAGCGGGGGTTTGCCATCGCCCGAGACAGCCAGGGCCGGCAGTTAAAGATCACCGAAGATTATGAGATCATTGTCATGGATGGAGATTTCGGCGTTATCGTCGAAGTCGATAATTACGATTTTGGTCTGCATGTGCTGCCCAATGGAACAGGTGAAGGCGTTCTGATCTGGCATATAGACGATACCGTGATCGATGCCAACTACGCTGGGAATACTATTAATAATGATATCGACCACAAAGGCGTCAGATTGGTGGAAGGAGACGGTTCCGACGATATTGGCCGTTTCTTTGGTATTCTGCAGATGCAGGATTTGGGCTGGTGGGGTGATTTCTGGTATGCGGGCAATGAGGCGTTTCTGTACGCTAATCCCGATCTTAGCAAGGTGCGATTCTTCAGTGACTCCCGGCCTCCCTCTCGGGCGCATGACGGATCACTGACTGGTATTGAGATCGGCGGCTTCAGCGCGGCGCAGGAAACCATGGAGTTCTGGGTTCGCAACAGCAGCGGGCGGGAAGGATTTCCGAAGCAGTTGGCAGGCGAGTCAGGCAGTTTATCGCCGACGGTGATAGATTATGACTCTGATGGACAGTTGGATGCGATTCTGACGGTCACGACCAAGGGCGCTATACAGTTATTTGATCGCTACGGCGAACCGCAGGGATCTCTGGTTTCAACGCATTCCGATACGACACTGTTAGGTGAACTGATCGAAATTGCGGATACTCTGCTGGCGCAAGTTGCCGGTATCGGCGCAACCCCTGCCGTCGCTGAATCCGCGACGGGATTCACGGCCTATTTCCCGGGAACGGGATTCGATTTTTACCGCGTCGAATATTTCAACGAGACTGGCGATGTTCTCGTCGATACAGTTTTCGTTGATGTTCTGGGGGAATTCTCCCCGATGATTATCGGGTCTGGGCCAGACCGCCGAATTGTCGCTGGAGCGCATACCAAGCTGGTCGTGTTTGATGACACGTTAGCAATTCTCGATCAGATTCAGCCACTGCAGAATATGGGGCTGCGAGGGATGTGTTTGACGGCAGATCAGCATGTCTTCGTGACGTCAGAAGGGAACGGCGTTGCTTTGCTTAATTATGAGACTGGTGAAGTTTTATGGGATCTGGGGATTTCGTTTATCCCCGATTTCGGTCCGATTTGCATCAGTCACCAAGCTGATCCCGGGCGGCATGATCTGGTGGTAGTAAACAGTTCCGGCGATTTAGCTCTGCTTGATGATGACACAGGTGATTACCGGCCAGGTTTCCCTATGAATGTAGGGATGGCAATCAGCGCGCCACCAACAGCCGGTGACTTCGATAATGACGGTTATCTGGATGTCATTCTGATGGGTGAGAACCGCACTATGGGGATTCAGGTGAAGGGCACCATCATGGCAAACTGGAAATACAGCATTGATAACCGCTACGAATTTGAACCGATCCAGACTGCGCCTCTGATTTGCGACTTCGACGAAGAACTGCATATCATTTTCGGCTGGCCGGATGGGTCGATCGATGCACGCAGCCAGAACAGCGACATCGCCAGCGGTTTTCCGCTATCGACTGGGGGCATGGTGCGCGGCACGCCGGTTCTAGTTCAATTGGATCCTTTCAGCAGCAATGACGAGTCTGAACTGGTAGTGCTGGATGAAAATGGCGCTCTGTTCGTCTGGAATATGGAGCAATTAGGCTTATACGATCAGCAGCGTAAGCCGTGGAACGGTTGGATGAATGGGAATCAGCGGCACGGTCTGGCTCTGGACTCGTCGGCTATAGAGCCGCCTGAGACTAACTTATTGGTCGCGACTAAAGTTTACCCCTGGCCGAACCCGGCGAAGGATATGGTCAACATCCGCTACAAGATGGGTCTGGATGGAGAGATTTCCGTGCGGATATTCGATGGGGCTGGCGACTTGGTTAAGGAGCTTGAGGGATCAGGTCAAGCTGGGTTTGAGGGTGATCTGGAATGGGACCTGGAAGACGTCAGCTCGGGTGTCTACCTGGGACGCGTGGAAGCTTCGGGGAGCGGGAAAAAAGAGCACACCTTTATCAAAATTGCGGTTATCAAGTAATGATAGATGCTTTTTCAGGTGATATGGAATAATGCAATTGGTTAAACGAACGACGCTATTTCTGGCATTAGGATTACTGCTGCCGACGATTCTGCAGGCGCAACCTGCCTCGTATAATCATCCTGAACTGATTTGGGAGGTTTACGACAGCGAACATTTTCAGGTGATGTTCCATCAGGGTTCCGAGCGCACGGCGCGGGAAATTCTGCGTATCGCCGAAGATATTTACGAGCCAACCACCGAGCTTTACAATTACGAACCGGAAGGCAAGATCCGCTTTATTGTGAAAGACCATGACGATTATTCCAACGGTGGAGCTTATTATTACGATAACAAGATTCTGATCTGGGCGAAGCCGATGGATTTTGATTTGCGCGGCACGCACAACTGGCTGCGTAACGTCGTGACCCATGAGTTCACTCACATGATGCAGTTGGGAGCCTCACGTAAACTGCCGCGCTGGCTGCCTGCTTTTTACTTCCAGGTGATCGACTACGAAGAAGAAAAGCGCCCGGACGTTCTATACGGCTATCCGAATATCCTTTCATCTTATCCGCTGCCCATGACGATCATCCCGCCCTGGTATGCAGAAGGCTGTGCGCAATCGCAGGCGCCGGGGATGGGCTACGATCACTGGGATTCGCATCGCGATATGATTCTGCGTATGCGCACGCTGGAGAATAATCTGCTGACCTACACTGAGATGGGTTATTACGGTAAAACCAGCTATAATGCGGAAGGCGTTTATGATCATGGTTATGCATTGGTGCAGTATATCACTCATAAATATGGCTGGGATAAATTAGGCGCTATTTCACATGATATGCAGAACGCATTCGCCTTTACTTTTGATTACGCATTGAAGCGTAACTTAGGGATCAACGGTGGAGAGCTGTACGACGATTGGGTCCAATCGATGCAGCAGACCTATCAGGAAAGAACGGCGACTATTCAGGACAATCTGGTTACGGGCGAGTTGATCGAAGCGGAAGGGTTTGCCAATCTGAACCCTGCCTGGAGCCCGGACGGAAAGAAGCTTGCCTTTACCTCCAATAAAGGCGGCGATTACTTTGCGAATTCTCAGCTTTACGTTTATGACTTGGAGAGCGAGCAGCAAGAAGCCATTCAAGCCGGGATAGGTTCCCCTCTTGCCTGGAGCCCGGACGGCAGGTTTATATTCTATGATAAACAGTTTGGTCCGGGACCTAAGGGATCTCACTGGGACGATCTGGCAGTCTGGGATACGGAAGAAGAAAAAGAGATCAGACTGACCAGGCATCTGCGCGCCTCACATGTGGACGTTTCAGCAGATGGCCGACAGGTCTGTTTTACCGTCAATGCGGATGGAACGCAGAATCTCTGGATTGCCGACCTGAAGGAAAACTGGTGGGAAATCAAAGATAACGTCCGCATTGAAAATGAACGCGCTCTGACTCACTTCAACAATGGGGATCAGGTTTACACGCCGCGCTGGTCGCCGGATGGCAGTTCCATCGCATTTTCGTGGAATCGGCATCGTGACCGGGATCTGCGAATTATGGAGGTCGTCAGTGGTGAAATGATTACCCTCGCGCAGACGACAACTGACGAACGCGATCCCGTATGGGTTGATAATGAAAGCCTATATTTCTCTTCGGATCGTACCGGCATTTTTAATCTGTATCGCTGCGATTTAAACAGCGGTAATACGACTCCCATCACAAATATGCTGGGCGGGGCGTTCATGCCATCGGTTTCTGCGGATGGTCAGATCGCTTACATCGATTTTCAGGCGACCGGTTTCAAGCTGGCTAAGCTGGATGCCGTCACGGAAGTTGATCCAGTGGCGATGAGTTATATTCCTGATTATGAAGAGACTTTGCCGGGGATTGACTATGCTCAAGATTTAGCGCCGGATCTAAGC
>JAHJDJ010000277.1 GCA_018812585.1 bacterium | reverse complement strand
GCTTAACCCAGTTCGATAATCCATCGGCTTCCCGCGCTAATCCGTTTCAACCGCCTCGCAGCCTCGATGACTGGGAACTGATCCTTTCTGACACCATGACGGTTTCCATCCCGGCAGGCGACCATCTGGCGATTTCCTTTGACCCCCTCAGCGAAACTCTGGATTTCATCGATCCGACCGCTGCATTGACGGCTGACCAGTTAGCGGCCATCGAACGCGCTCCGGCCTGGCTGCGCTTCGATCTATACGACAACTTCCGCAGATTCGAATTCTCGATTATTGCCGACTGGGTTGCCTATATCATCAACAATACCGAAGACCCCTACGTCGATGAAGTCTGCTTCCAGGCTGCGCACCTATCGCCGACGCTGCTGGGCGGTCCCATGTACCTGGATCTGCTGACGGAAAATGCGGAGTGGGTCTATAACGTCGATGATTCACTGCATTTCGTCGAAATCGTCGATTACGGCACCTCAGCGGATGATGACTACTATTCCACAGCAGTTTACCGCGTCATAGAAGAAAATGGCGATACCGTGGAAATAGAGATCGATAAAGAGATCTACTACGAGTATGTTGTTCAACCCAAGCTTTCCGATGAAATTCCGATCTATATCAACCCGGAAACCGGAACGCCGGCAAACCCGCCAACAGGCGTTTTCTGGCGCAGTTGGTTCTGGACGCACGCTGATTCAGGGTACGCTTACTACAACGAACAGTGGTCGGACTGCGAGTTTCTCTGGGATCGCACAGGCAACACCGCCGATGCGATCGATGTCGTCAACAGTTGGGTCGGTTCGGTGATGAATTGGGGCGCTGGATCAGAAAGACCGATCCAGCCGGTCAGAATTTACGCCCTGCATTGCGGAAATTGCGGAGAGTACCAGGATATCCGCGCGGCGGCCGGACGCATCGCTTTAATACCGACTGCTTGTACCTCGAATATCTGCGAGGACCACGTCTGGAACGAATTCTGGGAACGCGAATGGATCCACTGGGATGGGGGAGACGTCAATAATCCTCTGCTCTATGAAAACGGCTGGGGCAAGGTCCTCTCCGCTGTCTTCAACTGGCGGGGCGATGGTTACGTCTGGACCGTAACCGAGCGCTATAGCGCCGATGTCTGCACCCTGAACGTTATGGTTCTGGATTCGGCCTCAAAACCCGCTGACGGTTATCGCATCAAAGTCTACAGCGATTTCATCTATGGCGGCACCTACTATACCACCTGGGGCGTGACAGATGCCGATGGGCAGGTGTCCTTCGTGTTGGGAGACAGCAAGAATTACTATCTGCGTCTGGAAGGTCCGTTAGGTAATTTCCCTGTGTCATCGACTGCCACGGTGAATGTTATTCAGAATTCACAACCCGGTCAAGCATACTTTTACGAGTATGCTTTCAGCGCTTCCAGTCCAAATCTGAACATAGCTGAACAGCAGAGTTACCCCAATCCTCTGGATGACTATCGCCTGGAGATTACTTATGATCTCCAATTCGAATCGATCTACGGGAATTTCTTTACCTATCAATCAACTGTGCCAGTGGAATTTACAGAACGCAGAGCGGAAGGAACCGTCGACTTTTTCATGTTGAACGCAGAGAACTTCGCGGCGTATGATACGACTGACACGGCCGAGGGCTTCGAGATTGCCTGGAATTCCCCTTCGGGTATCGCTGATTTTGTGCTGCCGACCGAGGATACCTGGTACGGCGTCCTCAGCAATCGGGAAGTCTCAGTGGTAAATCCCTGTATGTTTGTCAATGTCAATGTCTACCGTAATGCCGTTCCTGTCGTCGATCTGCCGATAGCTGACCTGCCTCTTGAGTTCAGATTAGGGACGCCCTACCCTAATCCTTTCAACAGTGAAACCACCATCTCCTTTGCTCTGCCGCATGATGATTTCGTCAATCTGCAACTCTTTGATATCAGCGGGAGATTGGTTTCGCAATTAGCGTCCAGCAGATTCATAGCAGGGGAACACCAACTGTCCTGGAACAGCGCCTCCACTGATGCTTCAGGCATCTACCTGCTAAAAATGAACGCAGGCAAAAAGCAATTCAGCCAGAAACTGGTGCTGTTGAAATAATTTAACTTCAGTAATCTGAGGTGGTCAATCATGAGTAACCGAATCGCCATCGTTTTTTTGTCGTTCTGCCTGACTTTCAATTTGGCTAACCTATGTTATGCACAAACTGAACGAGGCATTACCAATGAAATATCCCCTGATCACCTTGGTTCAGTCGGCACTGATCTCGCTGTCATCGGAATACCTGAAAACCTGAACCTGTTATCTGGGCCTAAGTATTCAACACCCGGTGATTACCAGCTCGATGATTGGATGCTGACCTTTAGCGACACCTTATCGTTTTTTATCCCGCAGTCGGATTACCTGGCTGTCAGATTCGATCCGTTGACCGCGGATGTCTCTTACATTTCGAGCTATTCCGGGATCTCTGAGATTCAGCAGCAGGCGATTGATCGAGCCCCTGCCTGGTTAGCAGCTGACCTGGAAGATAATTTCCGCCGTTTCCTCTATTCCTTCGTGGCAGATGACATCGCCCAGGTCATTCTGGATACACCCGATCCTTATGTCGATGAAGTCGCTTTCGAATGTGCTCATATCGCGCCGGACATTCTGGGAGCGATGTATTACGACCTGCTGCTGGAAAACGTCGAAGACGTTTATGCCGTGGATGACTCATTGCACTTTGTCGACATCGTCGATCACGGAGACTCCAATGATGATGATTACTACACCTCCGTGGTCTATACCGTCATCGAAGAAAACGGCGATACCATCGAATATGAGCTGGAGAAGGAGTACTACTACTGGTATATCGTTCATCCCAAGCTATCCGATGAAGCGCCCACATATATCAGCCCCACCAACGGGCAGGTAGCGCCGCCTCCGTGGGGTTATTTCTGGCGGGATTATCTCTGGAATTATGCGGACGAAGGCTATCCTCTGTACAGCGAAATCTGGTCTGACGTCGAGATCTATTGGGATCGCAGCGACACTGGAACCGACGCCATCGACGTCATGAATCAGTGGATCGATGACGTCATGGATTTCGGGGCTGGAGCTGAACGTCCCATCCAGCCGGTGCGGATTTACGCCCTGCATTGCGGCAATTGCGGCGAATACTCCGATCTTCGCGC
>JAHJDJ010000276.1 GCA_018812585.1 bacterium | reverse complement strand
TGGACCGCTACGGCTGGAAGATGATCGAGGATCTGCGAAATGAAAAAGGATTGCCCAGTTTAAAAGAGGCGGGGCGCGAACCCACGTATATTCATACCGCGGCGGAATTAGGGTTGGGGACGGATGAGTTAGAGAAGATAGATCTCAGACAAGTATAATGATGAATAGATTCTCTTCGTAGATGAAACTAAATCGACGCACATTTCTTAAATCGACAGGAGCCGCCTGTGCATTATCGGCCTGTCCCTTAGGCGGGATTTTACCGCAGGCGCAGGCGTTCGATCTCCTTCCGGAAGCGGAGATTTTCCCCTATCCGGCTCTACATTATGAAAAACAGGCTGGCCGCCGGGTAAAGTGCACGCTCTGCCCGCGGGAATGCGTCGTCGATGACATGGAACGCGGCTACTGCGGCGTGCGCGAAAACCGGGGCGGCGATTACTTTACGTTAGTCTGGGGACGCCCCTGTTCACTGCATGTCGATCCGGTTGAGAAGAAGCCGCTGTTTCACTTTCTTCCGGGGACTGAGATTTTTTCGCTGGCAACAGTTGGCTGCAATGCCAACTGCAAGTTCTGCCAGAACTGGCAGATTTCTCAGATTAGGCCCGAGCAGGAACGTAGCTATGACGCTCCTCCGGAAAAGCTGGTTGCGACCGCGCGGAATTCCGCAACACCGGCCATCGCGCATACCTATACTGAACCGGTCATATTCTATGAATATATGAAGGATATCGGCATTGAAGCGCATAAAGTTGGCATCCAGAATGTGATGATTTCCAATGGCTATATCCAGAAAAAGCCGTTGGACGAGCTGCTGCCTCATCTCGACGCGGTCAAGATAGATTTAAAAGCTTTCACGCAGAAGTTTTACACGGATCTGGTGGTCGGGGAGTTGCAGCCAGTTCTGGATACTCTGAAGCATCTGGTCAAAGCAGGAATGTGGACGGAGATCGTTTACCTGGTCATTCCGACGCATAATGACGCGGAGGAAGAGATTCGCGCCATGAGCGACTGGATCATCAGCGAATTAGGTCCCAATGTGCCAGTGCATTACAGCCGGTTTCATCCGCAGTATATGCTGAAGACGCTGCCTCCCACGCCGGTCAACACCTTAGAGAGATGCCGCCAGATTTCTCTGGACGCGGGCATCAAATTTGTCTATATTGGAAATGTGCCGGGCAATCCCGCGGAACATACCTATTGTCCCTCTTGCCATAAAGTGCTGATCAAGCGGTCGGGATACCGGGTAAAATTCGAAAATTTTGACCGGGGAACCTGCACCGGCTGCGGTGAAGTTCTGCCGGGGATATGGGGGTAATGATGAAGAGATATCGCTGCCTGCACCGTTTTGCCAGGTTAGCTATCCTGCTGATCGTGGTTTTTACCGCCTGCCAGAGCCGCTCAGACAATCAGAATTCTCCGAAAACCAACCAGGAGTCGAAGATGAACGCTCAAATTCCAGAAGACGATATCCGCTATGCGGCGGTCGCAGGAAGCTGGTACAGCGATAATCCAGCGGAACTGCGCGCCCAACTGGAAGGGTACATGGTCGACATCGAAGATTATAAATTCCCCGAAATCGTGGGGATAATCAGTCCGCATGCGGGCTATATGTATTCCGGGCCCGTGGCGGCTTACGCCTATCGTCAGTTGCAGAACCGGAAGTATGAATCGGTGGTGGTGATTTCACCCAGTCATGTCGAAGCCTTCCTGTTTGCCTCGATCTATGGGCGAGGAGGCTATGAAACGCCGATGGGCGTGATCCCGGTGGATGTGGAATTAGCCAATGCCATCGCGGCAAACAGCGACCTGGTTAAAATCAGCGACCGCGGGCACCGGCAGGAACATCTTGGGCGGCAGGAGCACGCTCTGGAAATACAGTTGCCTTTCCTGCAGATGGTGCTGGGGAATTTCAAGCTGGTACCTATCGTCATGGGCGATCAGTCGCCGCAGGTAGTTGAAGCGGTGGCGGGTGCGATTGCCAAGGCGGTCAAGGGGAAGCGCGTCCTGCTGGTCGCATCGAGCGATCTTTCGCACTTTCACAGCTATGAAGACGCCAATGCTATGGATCAGGGGTTGGTGGATCGGGTCGGGGATTATGATTATCAGGGTCTGCTGGAAGACTTGAGCCATCAAAAGGTCGAAGCGTGCGGCGGCGGCCCAATCTGCGCGGTGATGCAGGCCTGCGAAACACTGGACGCAGGCAAGGTCAAAGTGCTGAAACACGCAAATTCGGGTGACACGTCTTATGGCGATAAAGATCAGGTCGTCGGGTATTTGGCGGCGGCTTTCTACCGAGACAAGGATGCCGGAGAGACATCGAAGAAAGCCACCAAAGAAGAAAAACCTACCCTTTCCAGAGGTGACGCAGAGCCTCTGAGTCTCGAGGACAAACGAACCTTGATGAAGATTGCCAAAGAGACTGTGGCGAAGGTCGTCAATGGTGAAGAAGCGCCGCATTTTGAGGTGACCTCTGCAGATCTGCTGGAAAATCGGGGAGCTTTTGTGACGCTGCATGAACACGGTCAGTTACGCGGCTGCATCGGGTTTATCGTGGGCGTCAAACCTTTGTGGGAGACAGTGCGTGAAGTGGCTGAATCCGCGGCTCTGAAGGATCCTCGTTTTCCGCCGGTCAGTCCGAATGAACTGGATGATCTGGAATACGAAATATCGGCGCTCTCGCCTATCCGGCCGATTACGGACGTTTCCGAGATCGAGGTTGGGGTTCACGGCATCATCATGCGGCGCGGGTATCACCAGGGACTGTTGCTGCCTCAGGTGGCGACCGAACAGGGCTGGGATCGTGAAACCTTCCTGCAACACACCTGCATGAAAGCCGGTCTGCCGGTCAATGCCTGGAAAGATCCGGACGCAGAAATTCAGATTTTCTCGGCTGAGGTGTTCGATGAGGGGGATATTGAGTAGCATTCAGCCGTCAGCATTCAGTTAAAAACAGGGCTGTCCCAAAAGCCACAAAAGCAGTCATTGCGAGGAACACAGTGACAAAGCAATCTCATTATTATCATTAAGTTACGAGATTACTTCGACCCAATGAATTGGGTCTTGCAATGATATTATACAGCTTTTAGGACAGCACCTTAATAGCTAAAAGCCAACCGCCAATCGCCAACAGCTACTTCACCAGCATCATCTTCCCAATCCCGTAGGTCGGGGGTGCTTCCCCCGACACCTCTAAGCTATATAAATACACCCCTGACGCCAACTGCGACCCATCGAACGTCACCTCATGAACGCCCGCCTCGCGCCAGCCATCGATCAACGTCTCAACTTTCTGTCCTGCAAGATTGTAAACCGACAGGTTTACATGGCTGAATGCTGAAAGCTGAATGCTGATTGCTGTTGTGGGATTGAAAGGATTAGGACTGGCCGAGAGAGCTGCCTTTTGGAGTGGAACGGCTGTAATCGTTTCGGTTTCGAAGACTTCGGCGAACGGATCGATCAAGACGCTGGGTACCGGAGGATTATAAGTATCGCCAGGAGGATTACCCAACTTCACAAACGGGAACCCATCAGCGCTGGAAGCATACATCGGATGCTCGCCGATTATTCCTGCGAAGAAGTAATTTCCAGGGACGTAATATTCCGGCACGGGGAAAATCATATTATCGCGGTTAATCGTCCAGACCGGCAGGAAATTATCGAAATGGCGTAGAGCGATGGTCGTCGGTTGACCGCCCTGGTAACTGACTTCCAGCCAGGCGTCGAAAGTCTGCGGCACAGATGAATTATTTTCGACCAGCAGGTTGTAATGCAGCAGGCCTCCCATAGGCGGCACGGGTGAACCGTTGAGGTATTCCAGATCAATGGTCACCGGCGGAGGCGGCAGCGTCAGGATAATCGGCTCTTCGGTGACCCACACGCCAGTCGATTGAACTGGAGTCACCTCACCTGTAACCGGATCTAAGACGTGCATCATCCCCTGATAGATCGAATTGAAGTCGATAGTCTCTTCTCCGAAGTTTTTATACAACACCCAGCGCGGAGCGTTGCCGCTTGAATCGACCAGCGCGTGGCAGGAGATCCCCAGATTCTGCCATGCGGGAATGAAATCGATATATTTATTGTAAGCCAGAAACTCGACCAGGAAGGGATAGCTGTAAGGATACGGCTGGCCGGGTTCATAACTGAAAGACGAAGCGCCGGGATTGGCATCTTCCCAGGCGTAGAAGGAATCGCGTACCTGGTTGAAACTGGCATATTGCGCGATGGTGGAGCCGTAGGGGCTGGTGTGATTGACGAAATGCTGGTTCATCCAACCCAGAAATTGCATGATAACATCTCGGTATTGGGTCGTTTGCCAGCCGTGGGTGTTCCAACCGAACGTCCAGACGCGGTTATCGTCATTCAGACGGTCGTGACGGCGCCATTCTAAGAAGCATTTCAAAAATTCGGATTGCATCGATTCGAGGATCAGATCGAAATAGCTGGGATTACCGCCGCCATGCAACCCGGTCATACCGATTTGCGGGAAATGCGGCACCTGGAAGAAATCCCGCTGATTGACGTCTTCGATGAGGAAGCTTTCAGGCGAGGGTCGCGAAGGATTCCAGGGCAGGTGGCCAAAGTAACCCATGAACGGTTCAGTGGGCCCGCCGCCAGTGATTTCGAAACCGTACTCGACCATGAAATCGTACTTGTCGGGCAGAAAACCAGGGATTTGACTTGACATGCAGTTGTTTTCGGAGGGTGGCAGCAGCAGTTCGATCATCTCGATGTTGTCTTCCCAGACCAGGTGAGCGGTATCCAGTGAACAGTTGGTGCCAACATAGAGCCAATTGTGTGGCCCCAAATGTATGTCGGCGTGGACGTGGGTTCCCCATTGATGTCCTTCCATCAGATAGTGCGGAATCAGCATGGTGTCAGCTTCTTCCCAGAGGTACTCCATGAATTCGCCGTTGGATTGCACGGATAGTTTACAGCCGGTCAAGGCGGCGCAAGTGTCTGCCAGCCAGATCATGTTCCCTTTGATCTGCTGATAGTGTTGATAGCGGAATTCCAGCGGTACGCTGGTCATCGGTTCGATGTGCACGTCGAAGTTCAACAGGATGGGTTCGATGGCGCCGCTATTCGGGGCAAAGGCAGTCAGTAGAAGCAGCATGCTGAATAGTGTGATGAATGTTTTCTTTCTCATGTCTACGTCTCCTTGAAGGTTGATTCGGTTTCAATGGATCGCTCCTACCCCTTTTGACACAGGAATTTAGGAAACGTTTAAGTGGGAAAAAGAATTAAGGAGTCAGAAGATAGGAGAAGACAAAGAGCAGGCATGGAGGGCTCTCTTAGCAAGGGGCATAGCCATTCCTTCGAAACTATGGAAGAATGCCAGACCTCAAAATCCATGTCAGTAGCCGGGGGTTTACCTGCCTCTGACAGGTTTTTACCCTCGGAATTTGGCTCCATCCCTCCCACAATCCCCCCAGTTTATCCTAACCTGATTTAAGCAATTTCGCTTGCCATCGTAAGGCAAAATTCGTATATTATTTACTTTAGTTTGGGACGACTTCTGAGGCAGAACATTTGAAGCAGAGAATTCTATCCGGTATGCGGCCCACCGGCAAACTGCACTTGGGGCATCTAACCGGCGCCCTGGAAACCTGGGTCTCATTACAGAACGACTACGACAATCATCATCTGATCGCAGACTGGCATGCACTGACGACTGCGCTGGACCGGACGGCTGAACTGAAGGAAAACACCCGCCAGATGGTCATGGATTGGATCGCCTGTGGTATCGACCCGGAACAGAGCCCGATCTTTGTGCAATCCAGGATTCCGCAGCACGCCGAACTGCATCTGATCTTTTCCATGTTGATCACGGTGCCCCGCCTGGAACGCAACCCCGCAGTCAAAGAACAGGCGAAGGCGTTGAATATAGAAGATAAAATGTCGTATGGCCATTTAGGCTATCCCGTTCTTCAAGCCGCTGACATTCTGTTATACAAAGGTGATCTTGTGCCCGTTGGCGAAGATCAACTGCCGCACCTGGAAATCACCCGGGAAATTGCGCGCCGTTTCAACACTCTTTTCGCACCGGTATTCCCTGAACCAGAAGCCAAAATCACCAAATTCGGACGATTCCCCGGCACCGATGCCCAGCGTATGTCAAAATCGCTGAACAATACGATTCTGATCTCGGAAAAACCCGCAGATCTGGAACTGAAATTGCGCAAGTGCATCACTGATCCCTTAAAAGCCCGCAGAGGTGATCCCGGCCGCCCTGAAGTCTGCCCGATTTTTACCTACAGACAGAAATTCGCGCCTGAAACGGCTGATCAGATCGCGGCAGATTGTCGTAGCGGAGTTTTGGGATGCGCCGCCGATAAAAAGGAGTTGACCGAAAAAATTGCCATTTGTATGCAACCCATCTGGGAAAAACGGCGTCTATATGAAGAGAATCCCAGCTTGATAGACGATATATTGGAAGATGGAACAAGCCGGGCTCAGGCAATCGCCAAAGAGACGATGGCTGAAGTCCGTGAAGCCATGAAATTACCTTAAATGCAGCAACCAGAATCGAAGAAAATCGACAGTTTCGAAATCCGTGAAAGAGCAATCGGCCCCACGATTCATCTGAATCTGCCGGTCTTCGAAGGCCCTATGGATCTGTTGCTCTATTTGATCAGGCGTGAAGAAATTGACGTTTTCGATATTCCCGTGGCTCATGTTACAGAAGAATATTTACGTCATCTGGATCTGATGAATGCCGGAAATCTGGAAATCGGCGGCGAGTTTCTGGTCATGGCCGCCACACTGCTGGCGATCAAAGCCCGCATGCTCCTGCCTCGCCAGATCGAAACGGAAGACGACGTCGTTGGTGCCGATCCCCGCCATGATTTGGTCGAAAGGATTCTTGAATATAAAGCATTCAAGGAATCCGCTTACCTGTTCCGTCAATTGGAAGAGGGTCAGTCCGGGCGGTTCCAGCGACAGTCGGCGCCTGTGGGAGTTGACACCGACGCTTTCGTCATCGAACGGGCGCTGCGTGACGTTTCCCTTTTCGACCTGTTGACAGCGTTCAAGCTGGCCATGGATCGCTTCAGCGCTGAAGAACCGCGCTACAACGTAAATCTTCTGCCGGAAACCATAGATCAGAAAATCGATGAATTACGCAGCCGTTTACAGGAATCATCGAAAATTTCCTTTACCGCTTTATTGAAAGACCAGAAAACGCGTCTGGCTGTTATTCTTATTTTCTTAGCCATATTAGAACTGGTTCGCATCGGTGAAATCGGTCTGAAAGGCGTCTCCGAACACGATTTTATCATCGTTCTTAAGGCAGTCTGATCCCGGCGGTTTCAGCTTAATGCTATTGGCGAAATTATCGAGTTAATACGGCATGATCGAAGAAGAACGTAGACGTATTCTGGAAGCCCTGATCTTTGCCAGCGATGTGCCCTTTACCTATAGCCGTGCCCGCGAAATAATGGGTGATATATCCGCAGAAGAATTCGTCTCGGATATCGACGCTCTGGAACTCAGCTATCACGAGACCGGCAGAGCTGTGGAATTCCTCCGCGCCGCGGGCGGCGTACAGATGGCCACAAAACCTGAATTCGCGGTCTGGGTAAGAAGGCTTTTGGCTGACCGCCTGGAAAATCGCCTCTCGAGACCCGCTCTAGAAGCATTGGCCATCGTCGCGTACCGCCAACCGATTATCCGTAGTGAAATCGAACGAGTCCGAGGAGTGGATTGTGGCGGAGTTTTAGGCACATTGATGGAAAGAAACCTCATCACCGTTGGAGGTCGGGCAACGACTCCCGGGCGGCCGCTGCTCTACATTACAACTCAGGATTTCCTGCGTTATTTCGGGTTGAACGAGATAGAAGATCTGCCCAAAACACGTGAACTACAGGGGTTGATGGAGCGGGATCCGCAGCAGGTCATCATGCCTTTTAACGGCATGTCTGAAAGCCAGGGAACAGACGACGATCCTGGAGAAACACCAGATCTGTCGTCGGATTGATAGCTATCCGAGGTTTGCATACTATGGATATAACCGGAAAAAGAGTATTGGTGCTGGGTGGATGGGGACTGGTCGGAGCCGCTGTCTGTCACAGATTGTTTCAGGAAAAACCGCAGCTGATCGTTGTCGCCTCTCTCAAACGCGAGGAAGCTGAAGATGCCATCCAGGCATATAGCCGGGACAACCGCGCGGCAGGTATCGGCTTCGCCGCCGCATGGGGCGATATCTTCGTCCGTCATGAATTCCGCGAACTGAATCGTGAAGCGATCCTGCAGGATACCGAAAAAAGATTCCGCCTGATGCATGATTGTTTAGATAAATTGGATGATGAAATTCTAACCTCTTCATCATTGTATAAATTAGTTGAAAAACATCAGCCCCATCTCATCATTGATTGCGTCAATTCGGCCACTGGTCTGGCTTATCAGGATATCTTCACCGGCAGCGGCCGCCTCTTACGTGAGCTGGAAAACGCTCGGGGCAAAGCTGAATTAACCGATTCTTTACAGACAGAAATTGAACGTCTCCTGAGCTGTATGACCGTCCCGCAGCTGATTCGTCATATCGAGATTCTGAAAGCCACTCTGTATAAATTTAAGGTACAAGGCTATTTCAAAATCGGCACGACAGGAACCGGCGGCATGGGACTGAATATCCCCTATACGCATTCAGAAGAGCGCCCCTCCCGCGTGCTGATGTCCAAATCTGCTATGGGCGGCGCGCATTCTCTGCTGCTGATGCTGATGAGTCGAACACCTTTAGGAACCGGTATAGGTGAAATTAAACCGGCCGCCGCTATCGCCTGGAAGTCCATCGAATACGGTTCCATCCGTAAAGGCGGCAAACCCATAAAGCTGTACGATTGCCCCCCCGATCAGGGTGTCGAACTGAATGACGTTTTTAACGCTGAAATGGTTTGCCCCTGCAGCGAAACCGACCAGGAACTGAAATCCGTCTTTATCGATACCGGCGAAAACGGCATCTTCTCCTATGGTGAATTTGCAGCCCTGGCAGCCATCGGTCAGATGGAGTTTGTCACTCCTGAAGAAATCGCCGATTATCTGGCCATGGAAATTAAAGGCAATTCCTCCGGTTATGATGTGATCGCCGGTCTGGACTCCACCGTATTGGGACCCAGCTATCGTGCAGGCGCTCTGATGTCCGGCGCACTGAAGCACATGGAACAACTACAGAAAAAGCACAACACTGACTCTGTCGCCTTTGAACTGCTGGGACCTCCCCGTCTTTCCAAGCTGCTCTATGAAGTTTACATTATGCGGCAATCCGTTGGCGCTATTAATGACGTCCTGCAAGCCGCGCCGGAAGAACTGGCCGGTAAAGCTGAAAAATATATCGCAGAAAACAGCAAAATTCGTTCACAGATCCTCTCCATTGGTATTCCCATCCTGAAACCCGATTCGAAAACCCTCTTAAGAGGACCTGTGGTGAAAATCCCCGACTCCAGAGTCCAGAAAGAACACGCCATCAGCGCCGCCAAAATCGACGAGTGGGCTGAGGCTGGCTGGGTCGATCTGCGCGCCGCGAATTTTAAAAAATGGCAGAAGGTACTATCCGAGTTGAAAGCCGAAATCGACGGTATCCCGGAAAATGATACCTCTTCAGCTTATCACTGGAACCGTACCTATTGGGGGACTGAAGAGGAGATCCTGGATCCCGGCAAAGTTGTCGCCTGGATCTTCGTGAACAAAGAAGGAGACGTTGGGGGGATGAGGATTAAGCGTTAATGACCTCCCGTAAAAATCATCAGCCCCAGTTAGTTATCGCCGTTGATGGACCAGCCGCTGCCGGCAAAACGACTACCGCAAGAGAAGTAGCCCGCCGACTCTGTTTCATCCATCTCGATACCGGAGCCATGTACCGTGCCCTGGCATTGCATGTGCTGAGGAAAAACGCCAATCTTGAAGATCCTCAGGATATGGCGCGCAGTATCTCTGACGCTGATATCGATATCCAGTTCGAAAACGGTATACAGCACGTTCTTCTGAACGGCGAAGACGTCACCGATTCTCTGCGCACCCCGGAAGTTTCCTTTGCCGTAACGCCGGTTTGTGAAGTCCCAGAAGTCCGGCGTCGTCTGGTAAAACTGCAGCGCCAGCTTGGAAAACGGGGCGGTCTGGTGGCAGAAGGCCGGGATATGGGCACGGTTGTTTTCCCTGACGCTCTCTTAAAGGTATTTATGACCGCCGATCTGACCGAGCGTGCCAAACGGCGTAAAAGTGATCTCGACCAGGCAGGTATTGAGGCCGATGAAACGATGGTTTCAACCGACCTCGAACGCCGTGATCAACGTGATTCCAGTCGAATCGATAGTCCCCTGAAAAAAGCGCATGATGCCTTCCTTCTGGACACCAGTAACATCCAGTTTGAAGATCAGGTCGAAAAAATTATAGCGCTCTTCAAAGAGCGGCTTTATGAGTATAACAGATCAAAAGGCGGAATTTAAGTCAAACGTCGAGCGTTTACCGCAGGTATATATGGTAACTATGCGGAAACGGATGCTGTAAAAAAGTGAAAGCTATTATCGATCCGCTGGCAGGCTTCTGCCGCGGTGTAAATCGTGCCATTAGTCTGGTTGAAAGAACCCTTGAAGAGGGGAAACCTTTAGCCGTTAAGGGCGAATTGATCCATAACCGGTTAGAGGTTGAACGCCTCTACAGATTAGGACTCGTGCCCATCGAACATCTGGGTGAAGCAGACGGCCGATCCGTTCTTGTCCGCACCCACGGAGAAGAAGCTGGTTTTTTTGCGCGTGCCGGCAAATATAACGTCGACTATTTAGACGCAACCTGCCCCAAAGTAATGCGCTCCCAGAAGGTAATCCGGCGCGCTCACGACGAGGGTAAGCAGATTATTATTGCCGGCCATCTCAACCATCCGGAAGTTATTGCGCTGCAGGGGCATTGCGATAACGCAGCAATCGTCGTAAATCAGGAAGATACCAGTGCGGCTATCGACCCGCAGCGACCGGCATTATTGATAGCTCAAACGACAGTAAAACCGGAAATTTTCATCCAGTGGCAGAACAAGCTTAAAAATACAGTTAAGGACTTAGAAATATTCGATTCGCGTTGCTCCTTCGTGACGCGTCGCGGAGAACAGTTGACTGAATTTGCCAGAGAGCATCCTGCCATCGTTTTTGTCGGGGGTAAACACAGCTCCAATAGTAATATGCTCTACGCTGTGTGCCGCCAGGTAAATTCAAACACAATCTTCATCGAAGACGAAACCGAACTGGATCCCGGATGGTTTAATCAATTCCATCAGGTCGGGATCTCAGGATCGGCTTCAACGCCGATGTGGCTGTTAAAAAAAGTCGCTGAGGCTATAGAAAGCTTTGCATTGAAGCAAATTTGATTGTGTAACCTATTGCACCACAACCCAATATTTAACCAAATCACAATTCACTTACGGGAGGCATTGAAAAATGTCTGAAAATCAAGAACCAAAAGAAAACCAAAAGAGCGAAACCGAAAAAAACGAAACCGAAAACCAAACCACTGAACCGGAAGTACCTGCGGCTGATACCGCCGAAAGCAAACCAGCAGAAGTGAAAAAAGACCAGCCGGTCTACGATCCTTACGCAGATGATGGACCCTCCAGAGTAATATCTCTGGCAGATCTTGAAGAAGAATCAGAATATGATTCCGAAGAAACTGCCTTCATGTCGAAGTTATACGAAGACACGATGCAGCAGATTAAATCGGGTGAGATCATTGCTGGCAGGGTGATATCAATCAGCGATCGTGACGTTGCCCTGGATATCGGCTTCAAATCCGAAGGGACGGTTCCCATCGATGAATTTGAAGATCCTGATTCCTTGAATATCGGCGATGAGATTGAAGTGTTTCTGGAAGACATCGAAGGCCAGGACGGACAACTGGTCCTTTCCAAGAGAAAAGCCGATTTCGTCCGGGTTTGGGGCGAAATTATTGAAATATATGAACGTGGCGAAACCATCAAAGGGCGCTGCATTCGCCGCATCAAGGGAGGCATTGTCGTCGACGTGCGCGGCATAGATGCTTTCCTGCCGGGATCACAGATCGACGTGCATCCCGTGCGCGATTTTGATGCCTGGATCAGCCAGATCTGCGAGTTCCGCATCGTCAAAGTCAATGAGCAGCGGAAGAACATCGTGCTGTCACGCAAGGTGCTGATTGAAGAGACTCTGCGCGGCGTCCGTGAAGAGATCTTACGTGAAATCAAGATCGGTCAAACGATTGAAGGCGTGGTCAAAAATATCACTGACTTCGGCGCTTTCGTCGATCTGGGTGGTGTTGACGGCTTGCTGCATATTACTGATATCTCCTGGGGCCGCATCAATCATCCGTCAGAAGTTGTCACCTACGATCAGAAGCTTGACGTGAGTGTGCTCGACTTCGATCCAGTGCGGAAACGAATCTCTGTCGGTCTGAAACAACTGCATCCGCACCCCTGGGATGGTGTTGAAGAACGCTTCCCCGTCCATAACAAGGTAGAGGGTAAAGTCGTCTCGATCACCAAATACGGCGCCTTCATTGAACTGGAAGAAGGGATTGAAGGTCTGATCCATATCAGCGAAATGAGCTGGACGCAGCACATTAAGCATCCGTCTCAGATTCTGAATATTGGCCAGATCATCGAATGTGTCGTTCTCACCATCGATGCCGAAAACCGCAAAATCTCCCTCGGCTTGAAGCAGACGGAAGAAGATCCCTGGGAAAAACTGGAACAGAAATATGCTGTTAATACACAGCATAAAGGCGTGGTCCGTGACCTGGTTCCTTTCGGCGCTTTCGTCGAATTGGAAGAAGGTGTCGAGGGATTGGTACACATCAGTGATCTCTCCTGGACTCGTAAAATCCGCCACCCAGGGGAAGTCGTCAAGAAAAGCGAAGAGATCGATGTAACCATCCTGAGCTTTGACCGTGACGAACGCCGTATCGCTCTGGGACATAAGCAGACCACTGAAAATCCCTGGGATCTCTTTGCCGAGAAATATCCTCTGGGAACCGAACTGAATGGTAAAGTCGTCCGCACGGTTGACAAAGGCGCCATCGTCGAAATCGACTGGGCTCTGGAAAGCTTCCTGCCCGTTTCGCATTTCGGGAAGGACGAGGAAACCGGTCGCGGTCGAGCCTTGAAAGAGGGCGATGATCTAACGGTCGAAGTCATCGACTTCGATAAAAATAACAAGAAAATCGTAGTCTCAGTTTCAAACATTCAGAAGCGTACCGAAGACGCTGAGTACGAAGAATACCTGGTACAACAACAGGACGGAACCGATGCGCCTGCCGAGCAGGGGGAAGCTGCTACAGCTCCCGCTAAGGAAGCAGAAAAAACGGAAGCCGCAAAACCCGCTGTCGAAGCATCGGAAACAGAAGACACAGCCACCGAAACCACTGCGAAAAAAACGGATAAAACAAAAAAAGCTGAACCCGAGGCTGTCGCAGAAAAAGCCGAAGCAACTGCACCTGCTGAAGTAGAAAAAACAGCTGAAGTTAAAGACGCTGAACCCGACGCTGTCGTAGAAAAAGCCGCAGCTGATGCGCCTGCTGAAGTGGAAGAAACGGCTGAAGCTAAAGACGCTGAACCGGAGGCTGTCGTAGAAAAAGCCGCAGCTGATGCGCCTGCTGAAGTGGCAGAAACCAAAGATAAAGAAGTTGCAGAAGCAGTGCGAAAAAAAGCTAAATCTGCTGGAAAATCTGCCGATAAAAAAGAGAAAGCTTCAGATTCTGACGACGAAGCTTCAGAAAAAGATGATAAAAAAAAGAAGTAGTCATTTAATAGACTCTTCTTCCCAGCAGAATAAAGTCCTTTGACAGAACCCGCTGAAAACAAATCGGCAGCCGTTGCATTCAGAACTCTGGGCTGCAAGCAGAATCAATTTGATGCCAGGTGGTTGCAGAGTCAACTGCCTGGCGATTCGTTTACGGTTGCTGCTGATTTGCACCAGGCGGACTGGATTGTCCTGACCTGCTGCGCAGTAACTGAGCGTGCCCTGGCCAAGGCTCGAGGCGAGTTGCACCGCTTGAAACGGTCACATCCACAGGCTAAAGTAGTCGTTGTTGGATGCGGTTCTCGCTATCAACCCGATCAGTTCTCTGCCGCAGATTTCGTGGATCAATTGCCTCAAGAATTCCAAATTGCAGGATATTCTAACGGTATTGGTTCAAATCTGCACGGTTCTCATGGCTTAGTGCCTCAAGGGCGTTCCCGTGCTTTCCTGCGTATCCAAAATGGCTGCGATCAGTTCTGTGCCTTCTGCATCGTCCCGCACCTGCGGGGCAAGTCCAGCAGTGTCCCCGAGGCAGAATTGCAACAATCGCTGCAGGAATTGGTAAAAGCAGGTGTAGCAGAAGTTGTTTTGACAGGGACGAATATCGCGCTGTGGGGGAGAGACCTGAATCCTCAGGCGGATTTATTAGATCTGCTGAAATCGCTCTCCAAGGATCTTAAATACACTCGTCTGCGGCTATCATCATTAGAGCCGCAGTTTACGCCGCTTGAATTGATCTCCTGGTGTACAGAACAAGAGAACATTTGCAATCACTTTCACGTCGCGGTGCAGTCAGGAAGTGACCGCATCCTGAATAAGATGGGACGCGGCGGACTTAATAAGCAGTTTTTCACCGCACTTAGTAAGATCAAGAAAGCTCGTCCTGGTCTGTCGCTCGGCGCTGATATTCTCGTTGGTTTTCCGAGTGAAAGCGAGAATGACTTTCAAGCTACAATCAAATTACTCGAGGAAGTGCCCTTCAATTATCTTCACGTATTTCCTTATTCTGAAAGACAGGGAACCCCTGCTGCCTCTTTCCCTGATTCCATCAGCAAAACTGAACGATTAGCACGCGCTGCTAACTTACGAAAACTCGATAGTGAACTCCGCTTAAATTTTATCAATTCCAATATCGGGCGATCTGCTGACGTGATCACCTTATCGGAAAAAGCGCAAACTAAGATTCAAGGACTGACGTCCAACTATCTTAGAGTGCAACTGCAGCCCGGACAAATTTCAAGTAACCGGCGGTTCACAACCAAACTATCAAAAACATCCTTTAATCTATAGAACCAAGGGCAGGTCCTTGGATGCCCAACCATCAATAGCTTCATAGAGTAGAAACATGATCAACCCTGAAAGACTGCAGAGATTCTTTTTAGACCTTGTACAAATAGATTCCCATTCACGTGAAGAAAAAGACGTCGCTGACTACCTGCGAGCGCACCTTGAATCCCTGGGCGCCATCGTCACGATGGATGATACCGCAGAAATCATAGGAGGCAACTGTGGCAATATTCTGACCCGCATCACTGGCCCGCTGGAAGACAGAGTCGAACCCCTGCTCTTCTGCGCGCACATGGATACCGTCGTCCCGGGTAAGGGCGTCAAACCCGTCATTGACGGCGGCGTCATCCGCTCTTCAGGTGAAACGATTCTCGGATCTGATGATAAATCCGGCATCGCAGCCATCCTTGAAATGCTGTATGTCCTGAAGGAAGACTCCATCCCCTTCGGTGAAATAGAAATCCTCTTCACCGTCGCTGAAGAAGTCGGACTTTACGGAGCCCGTAATTTCGATACTTCAGTTCTAAAATCCAAAAGAGGCTATTTCCTCGATACCGAAGAAGTTGCTCAAGTCGGTATTGCCGCTCCTGCAGCTTACCGGATGACCTACAAAATCTTCGGGAAAGAAGCCCACGCCGGATTAGCGCCTGAAAAGGGCATCTCCGCAATCCAGGTCGCGGCCAAAGCGATCCAGAATATGCCGCTGGGCAGAATCGACGCTGAAACCACCGCCAACATCGGTGTCATCGAAGGTGGATCTGCAACCAACATCATTACCCCTGTTGTGACTCTACGCGGTGAAGCTCGCAGTCACAGCGACGAGAAACTGGAACTGCAGGTCGAAGCCATGCGTCAAGCCCTAAAAAAGGCGACCGAAGAAGCAATCATCACCGTTGATGGTAAAAAGTTTCAATCCAAATTTGAAGAAACCAGCAAGCGCGAATACAAGTCTTTCCACATCAGCGAAGACAGTGCTACCTATAAGTTGGTAGCCAAGGCCGGTGAAGCCTTAGGTCTGAAGATGGGTCGTGAAGTCTCTGGTGGCGGAAGCGACGCCAATATCTTCAATGAAAAGGGTATCGAATCGGTTATCGTGGGGACCGGAATGACGGATGTTCATACCGTCAAAGAGCATATCAAAATATCTGATCTTGAGGATTGCACCAAACTGATCCTCAAAATGGTCGAACTACATCGCTGATTTCCATGCGCAGATTCCGCCTCTTCATCCACACACTGACGCATCTTGTCAATGACAATTATGGGGGCTTTTTAGCCCCCTTACTTCCTCTCCTCGCCATTCAGCACGACCTGAGTTTAGCCGCCGCAGGATTGCTGGTCTCTGTTCAAACGTTAGCAGCTTCTCTCTTTCAACCCCTCTGGGCTTACTTCAGTGATAGATTTCCCAGCCACTGGTTTATCTTACTGGGGGTCTTATCTACAGCCATATTTTTCAGTCTGATTGGCGTCATGCCAAATGTTCCCGCGCTGATGCTGACAATCTTTCTGGGCGGAGTGGGCATCGCCTGCTTTCACCCTCTGGCTACCGCTGTCGCAGCCGCCCTTACTACCCGGAAAAAAGGAATCGCCATCGCTATATTCATAACGGGTGGAACTGCCGGATATGCGGTTGGTCCAGTCTTTATCGCTGCTATCGTCGAGGCTTATGGTTTACATGGAACACCTATAGCCATCATCCCCGGAATTCTTATCGTCATTGCCTGGTACTTCCTGGGACCCCGGAAAGTCAGAAGACCGAAAAACGATGCCTCCGATTCTGACCAGCAGATCGCAGTAAAGAACATACCGCGTGCAGCATTGGCGCTGCTGACCGGTATCAGCTTCATCAGAGCTGTGGTGCTGCTGGCTTATGGAAACTTTATCTCTTTCCATCTGCAGGAAACCGGTATGGAACTACAGCAGAGGAGTTATTACATATTTGCTCTGCACGTTGGTGGAGCTATCGGTGGGTTATTTTACGGAAGTCTCTCAGACCGCTTAGGCCGCTGGCGGGTAATCTTCTGGACGCCTTTGCTGGCGCTGCCGCTGTTTTACTGGTTCAACGCAGCAGAAGGCACACTGGCAATTATCATCCTGTTTTTGGCGGGGTCGGTGACCTTCGCCTCAGCGCCGGCAGTCGTCGTAGCAGCGCAAAAGATGATGCCCGGCAGAGAAGGAATGGCGTCGGCGCTGCAAATCGGATTGGCTTGGGGTTCTGCTGGTTTAACGATGGGGCTGGTCGGAAAATTAGGGGAGATATTCGGCGTCGGAGAAGTTCTTTTTGGCATCTCGGCATTACCCTTGTTAATGAGTATCCTGGCTCTGTTTGTCGCCAAATACCGCCATCAATTTGAAGGCTGATATAACGGCCTACTCTACTTTTTTGCCCACAAATCTTAAGGTTAGTACCACTGCAAATCCACCCACCAGCAAACTGATCCAGGGCGAAACTCCAAATCCCGCAGGAATATAGCCGAAAACCAGGGCGGCCGCGCCTGCCAGCAGAGCGTAAGGAATCTGCGTCCTGACGTGATCGATATGGTCAGCGCCCGAAGCCATCGATGACATGATTGTCGTATCTGAAATAGGCGAAGAGTGATCACCAAAAACAGATCCCGCCAGAACCGCCCCAACGCTGCTCACCATGATTCCCTGGCTGACCCCGGCGGATAATCCCGACTCAATTGGAAAAATGTACGCGATCGGAGCGATGATCGGCATCAATATTGACAAGGTTCCCCACGACGTTCCCGTTGCAAAAGCGATAACAGCCGATATTACGAAAGTTACGGCAGGTATGAACTGTGGCGCTAAAATGCCTTGTGATATCTCGACGACATAATCTGCGGTTTTCAAGTCACGGCAAATTCCGCCAATAGCCCATGCCAGAATGAGAACGATCGCGGCAGCCGTCATGGCTTTAATCCCGTCGACGAATGCGCGCACCGTAGCCGCTACGGACAACTTCGCGCCCCAGGTTGCCAGCAGTCCGGCTGTCACCGATCCCATAAAAGCCGCCCACATTAGGACTGCAAATGAATTCGCAGAAGAAATAATCGTGTAAATCGCCGCATCTTCAGCTTCGGCGCCGAGACTGGCCTTGCCCTCAAAATAGAGCCCCGCAAGAGTTGCGATGATCACCGTCAGTACTGGGATGATCCCCCATAACCAGGATTGCTCTGTAACCGAAACCCGCGTTGTATCTAACTCTTCTGTACCCCCCAGAGGTGCAGCCCCTTCTCGCAGAACCTGGCCTGTAGTCCGGCACCGCCTTTCAGCCGTCAGCATCGGCCCGAAATCCCGATTCCAGAATCCTATCATGAAGACCAGCAGGAGCATGAATAATGGGTAAAATCTGTAGGGGATCGTCTGGATGAACAGGCCGTAAGCCTCCGTAGAATCACTTAACGCTCCAGACGGTACCAGTCCGTCTGCGATCAATCCCACTTCAAAACCGATCCAGGTGGATATTAGAGCGATGGATGCGACTGGAGCAGCCGTTGCATCCACAATGAACGATAGCTTCTCCCGGCTGATCCGCAGTTTATCAGTTAAAGGCCGAAAGGTATTCCCCACGACCAACGTATTGGCGTAGTCGTCGAAGAAGATCAACAGACCCATAGCCCAGCAGGAAATCTGCCCGGAACGAGGGCTTTTTGCCCACCTGCCCACCTTCTTCACGATGCCGGCAGCTCCGCCCGAGGCGCCGATTATGCCAACCATTCCGCCCAGCGTCAAACTGAATAAAAGAATAAACGCATGATCCGAGTCGGCCAGTGAATTGACCAGATGATGATCGAGTGTTCGAAGCAATCCCAGTCCGACGTGGCCATCTGCCAGATAAGAGGCGCCTAACCAGATACCGCCCAGCAATGCCAGGATAACTTCACGCGAAATCAATGCCAGCAAAATCGCCAGCAGAGGAGGCAGTATAGATCGAAATCCTCCGATGGCTGTGCCACCGCCGCTCCCCATCAAAGTCCCTGCTGCGACAATGAAAACTATCAGGGTGATAAACAGACGGGTTACTTTCATATCTCTTCGTAATTAGTGGTTCATTTGTCGTCTCATATCAAAGTAAACATCGGAGGGATTAAGATCAAGTCTAAAAAGAACTATCACTTAAGTTAAGCTGACAAATCCGGCATAACGTCTTGATCACTTTCCATTTGGAAATCAATCTCGAGGTGGTTATATTTTAAGTTTAATTTAACTGGACACACTCCTTGACGTTATGCCTCAAAATCATGTCATACAGTGTCAGCCCGAGCGTTTGCTTAAGCTGACCGCCTTGCTTTTCCTCATACTGGGGGTAGCATTTCCCCGGCTGGCGCAGTGTGACTTTAGCTTTTACATCCCTTCCGATCATGTTTCCTGGAATGACTTACATCCAGAACGATCTACGGCTGTCGCTCCGATAATTGATCTTTGCGGCGATTGGCGCTACAAGGCGGGTCGTCACCAGGGAAACATCTCGATCCCCTCCTGTTATGCCGGCTATGAAGGAATCGTTACCTTCTCGCGCCAGATCAACATCCCTGCTGATTGGCAGGGCAAAAATGTTAAACTGCACCTGCTCGGCGTTCTACACCGTGCCGCCATCAGAATTAACGGGACATTAATCGGCACAAATAACGTCCCCGC
>JAHJDJ010000275.1 GCA_018812585.1 bacterium | reverse complement strand
GAGCCTACTTCACCACCCTGTTGTATCATAAACCCAAAATATCTCTTGCAATTCAGTGACGAATGATGTATATTACATACAGTAGCCCACTTTCCCTAATCCCCAACACCCAAAACCCAACATGACAAATCTGTCATCACGCCAAAAAATTCCCGCACGACGGGATGACAGATCTGGCAGACACACTGAAGTGGCAGACAAATTTGGCATAAGAAAAAGCCGGACTGCCTGCACCCAAGGTGAGACAATCCGGTATCAAACTTGCATCTAACTGCTAACCGCTAATTGCTATAGTTCATTTTTCGTCCGAAAACAGTTCAGGGTGAACTTCAGAGGCGCAGGGAGGGCAGAGGCTGTGGCTTATGTCGGCGTCCAGCGATTCCTTCAGGAACTCGTCCACTGGCAGCCACTGATCTTCAGTATCACGTACCTTCTGGCATCTTGCACATACGGGAATAATCACCCCGCTCAAGGGTAGCAACGGCCGCGCCGCAGATGCTGCCCCAGGAGGAAACAGATCCTGCGTCAACGCATACCTCTGGCCGATTATGGTAGAAACACTGACATAACCGGAGAGCTTCCCTGCAGCATCGTACAAATCGGTTTCCAGCATATTGATGGGCAATCCCAGATGATCGCGGTGGCGCAAGACACGCTTAGTTGGAACCTGACCGTCATCCTGAACTAAATCAGTCAGTTCGGCTGAAGTCTCAGCGTGCGTAATACGCAGGAAATTGCGCCCCTGGACTGCGTTCCCCTGCCAGCCGAAAAGTTCAGCAGCCGCGCGGTTCCAGTAGGTGATCCTGCCGCGCAAATCGGTGGCCACGATGGGAACGCCCACAGCTTCTAAGAGAGTTGCGTGCGAGGGGGTGTTCGTATCAGGGTTGTCAGGTGGATTTTGGGTGGCGCCTGCAGGCGGTAGGTCAGAATGGTTGTCATTCATAGTATAAATGACGAAAAAATGATAACAATTGTTGGTTGGATTATCAGGGGATCAGGAGTTGTCTTCTTTAAGTGATTCAACTGCTTCTTCTAATTCATTTTCCCGCTGTTTCTGTTTGGAAGAGGGTTTCATATCATATTGTTTGAAATTACCATCTTTATCCGTGGTAACAGCTTTGCCAGTATCACTGGTTTCAACCGTCGTCTTCTTGTCGCCGGAAACAATATCTACGGGCGCCTGCATTTTTTCTCTGAAAATAATAATGGGCCGACTGTCTTTTTCTTTTTTTGATCGGACTCTTAAATGCTTGATCTCTTCTGATTTTTCGTCGATTACCTTCCTCATCGGCCGGAAGGATTCCAGAAGTCTACGATAGGATTCGATGGTTTTATTATCTATTTGACGGACACCCGTACGCGACAACTTCTTAATGTGCTGCACTAAAACGTGGTGGTATTGCCCTTCATTTAGCTGCTCTATGACGTCCCCGCCAAAAATCCGCCTGATTTGATCCAGGTTGGCTTCTATTGTGGTAATATCTTGCTTGTTCAATTCCATCCGTCTGGAATAGAAATCCTGCCGTCCAACCTTGATTTTAGTTCGTCTGCCATCCGAGGATGATTTCACCTTTTGAATCGTAACCTTCCGGCCCGCCTGAATAGTCGATCCTTCGACCTCTTCTAAAATTACATCCCTGCCGCTGATGTCTGAATTGCTGATCAACCCCTTCACATTAATCAATTCGCCTGCGCTGATTCTAGCGTCGTGAACGTCGTCGTTGAAGAAAACATTTTTTTCGGAATTAATTTCGCCGCCTTCGACCAATCCACTGATCAGGACGTTATCTCTGGCGTTGAGCTTGGTGCCTTTCTGCACGCCGCCTGTGACGAAAATTTCTCCATCAGTGGACACGGAACTTCCCTCCCGCAAATCGCCGAAGATCTCAACCGGTTCTTGAAGGACAATATCCATCACTTCATCACCTCGCAAGGCAATGATGGTCTTGACAGACACCTCAATCTTTACTGGCACCACTTTTTCGCCGGCCAAAGTATAGATTTTCTTAATGATCCTTTCCATGTGCGGTGACCCATCCCGCAGGGCCACAACGGTGGTGCCATCCAGGGAAAGTTTAGCGCCCTCGTCAGCCACCAACTCAAAGTCGAGTCCTTGGATGGGGGGGATGATCTCGCCATGCACGTCTCTCCCCGGCTGCTTCCCATTCTTGGGGGGAATTTTCTGGCAGAGGATGTCTCTTTCCTGAACTTTACGTCCTGTTCTGTATTCTGAAATGTCTTCTGCTAAATTGGGATCGGTGAAAAATGCATACTCCAGTTCAGCGTCCTCTCCGATGGAAGGTAACTCTCCGCGCGCAATTTCGAGCTTTTTAACATAGCTGTTGTCATTAGTAACTTTCTTGAAATGCTGTTCGAGGAGCTTCAGGTCACACATCTCGAGATCGACGCCCGCTTTTTCAATTTCCAGCAGCAGCCTTTTCATTGAAATCGGATGATCGAATTCGTCAAGATAATAAAAGTCCAGCTCTGCGATCATGTCAGGGATGAGCTCACCACGAGCGGTCTCCAGAGGCCGCAACCTGACCTCAGGTTTACCCTGCGGAACTTCCCGCAACCCGACAATCACCGTGGCTTCGATGCCCTGGATCGTAGTCTTTTTATCAATGAGATCCCGGAATTCAAGCAACACAGCAGGTACGGTATATTTGCGCGAAAGCGCCGCTTTGATGTCTCTGAGGCGGCCTATGATGTGCTGCTGTGAAGCTTTTTCGGGCGGAAAAGTAACGTGGATCTTCCAAAGATTATCGACCTGAGAAACCACCTTCATGGTCTCTTCAAATGGCAGCAGCGCCTTTGCTGAAATTGATTTCTCGACTGTCGTTGTCACTAGCTTTCAGTGCCTCAAATAATCACTTTTTCCGAGATGGTAATCTTTTGGTGATATTGTATAAGTACTTAAATTTTAGTAAATATCACCGAAAGCTACTTCTCCTTCGGGAATAATCTCCTGAAAAGAAGCGAAAGTTCTACTCTTTTTCGCTGGTTTCAAGTCGCTTTGCTAAGCGTTCGAGTTGCGGTTTGACATATTTTTCATCACAATCCGGGCAGACGCTATGGCTGAATTTCGCCTCAGATCTATCTGTGAGATACTCTTCAACCTGTTGCCAGTAGTTATTGTCATCTCGCACTTTTTTGCAGTATGAGCAGATCGGCAACATTCCCTGTAACTGCTTCACTTCATTCAACGCCTCTTCTAATTCATAGACGCGTTGCGAAAGACTTCTTTGCAGATCGACGATGCGCTGCCCCACGTTGACGCGTGCCAGCAATTCTTCCCGGTTGAACGGTTTGGTAATATAATCGTCTGCCCCGGAATTCAGACCGGTGACGATATCTTCTTTACTGCCGCGTGCCGTCAACAGGATGACATACACCGGTTCTGGGTCTTTTCGTTTGTTCAGTTCCATGCAAACTTCAAGACCATCAAGATTAGGCATCATCCAGTCAATGATCGCCAGCTTGGGGGCGTCATCTTTGGAAAGCTCCTGGAGCGCTTCCCTACCGTCTGTCGTCGTGATGACATCATACCCGAGCTTTTTCAGAGTCGCCTCTAAAAGCCTTCTTGAAACAGCTTCATCTTCTGCAATTAAAATTTTCATACCATCTCCTCCAGCGAGAGGTTGCTTAGCGCCGGTAGCAGGCGATTTAATTCTTTTGTCAGAGTTTCATACATCGCTTCAGCAGAATCCAATTGTCCTTCACGTCCCATCTTTTCGAGTTGCGAGGCTGCGTCAATCACCGCTGTCGCTGCGAAGTTCGCAACGGATCCCTTCAGTGAATGCGCCGCGTGCTCTAATGATTTTGCATCTTTTTTATCGATCGCTGTTTGAATGTTTTGTGCTAAATTCTGATAATCTTCGAGGAATATTCCTGCCAACTCTACTAACAGATCCGCATCGCCGCCAACCCTTTCGAGAGCCAGATCCCTGTCCATAATAGAGACGTCGCTGCTGGCTGATGGTTTCGTTTCCTCCAGCGATGCGTGATTTTCCGCTTCAGCGTTGAATTTCATCATTACAGCCTCAATCGTTTCAATCAACTCTTTTATTTTGATCGGTTTTGAAACATAGGCGTCCATTCCCGATGAAATACAGCGTTCGCGATCTCCTTTCATCGCATGGGCTGTCATCGCAATGATAGGAATATGACCTCCTGTCTCAGCCTCATTCTTACGAATTTGGCCTGTGGCTTGTAAACCATCTAAAATCGGCATCTGAACGTCCATGAGGATAAGTTCAAAGCTGCCGTTTTCAGCACTCTCAAGATGCTTCAACACCAGATCGCCATTTTCCGCCAGAGTGACAGTATGCCCCTCTTTTTCCAACATTCTGATAGCTAATCTTTGATTGACAGGGTTATCCTCCGCCAGTAAAATATTATAGTGGTTACGTTCTTCGAAAATACTATGCTGCGTAATCAAGAGCTGATCTTCTGATTCACGTGCGGCCCCAGACAGGATTGAATTGATGGCGTCCAACAACTCCATTTGACGTATCGGTTTCATTAAATAACCGTCAATACCGATTTCCTTGCAGCGCATGGCGTCGCCGCGCTGGCCTGTGGATGTCAGCAGTAATAACTTGGGCTGTGGAGTTATCTGCGAATTACGAATCTGTTCCGCTAAATTGAAGCCATTTCCGTCTGGAAGTTTACCATCTATCAGAATCAACGGGTAGGGAACCTCTTCAGTTATCGCTTTAATAATCTCCGCCATAGCTTCATCGATGCATTTGACTGCCACTGGTTCAGTTTGCCAATTGCGGAGCATTTTCAACATAAATTCGCGATTTGTTCGATTATCTTCAACAATGAGGATTTTCAGCCCCTCTATCTCAGATGTATGCAGGGTTTTCTTGCGGCGCAAGTTGTGTGACTTGTCCAGCAATAGATCGAAGCTGAATATACTGCCCTCAGCGACGATGCTCTGAACCTGAATGTGGCCGCCCATTAAATTCACTAACCGCTGTGAAATAGCTAGCCCAAGTCCCGTTCCCCCATATCTGCGGGTTGTCGTTCCATCGGCTTGTGTAAAGCTGTCGAAGATAGGCGCCTGACGCTCTTCCGAAATACCGATCCCGGAATCTTGCACGATAAATTGAATGCGGGCCTCGGTTGCGGACTGCTCGATGAGGTTGACCTTGAGGTTGATTTCGCCCGCATCGGTGAACTTAATGGCGTTCCCTAACAGATTCAGTAAGACCTGTCTGATCCTCCCCGGATCACCTTTCAGCGTGTCGGGAGTTTCGGGGTCAATATGACAGTTAAAGCTTAGCTGTTTCTCATCTGCTTTATGAGCTAATAAATGACAAGCGTTCTCTATTGTCGCGATGAGATCGAATTCTATGCGATCCAGATCCATCTTGCCTGCTTCAATCTTTGAGAAATCGAGAATGTCATTAATCAGATCCAGAAGTGAAGAGCCGCTGTTATAGATCGTATCGATCGATTCACGCTGTTCGTCAGTCAGCTCGCGATCATCGGTCATGAGCTGCGCGAAACCGAGGATACCGTTTAGCGGCGTACGCATTTCGTGGCTCATATTCGCCAGGAATTCACTCTTGGCATTACTGGATTGCTCAGCCTGCCGAGCCATCTCTTTGGCGTATTTGATAGTATTTTCTAACTGTTGGTTACTCTCTTTCAGCATTTTATTCGTGACTTCTGCCTTCAGTCGTGCCTCAATCAAGTCTGTAACGTCAACAAAAGATTCCACACCGCCGGTCACGTTGCCCTGCTCATCGCGAATGATTTCAGCGTTTTTAAAGATGCTCAGGCGGCGGCCTTCTTTCGTTTGAACTGAGCACTGATTCTTAATGATCGGTTCAGTTCTGCGAGGATCGAACAGGTTGCAGTTCTCTAAACAGGGGTGTCCTAAAAGGATGGAACAGTGTTCTCCGACAACTTCGTCCGGTTCATATCCCATGTTCGCACAGAAAGCCTGATTCACTGACGTGATATTAAAGTTATTATCGATGGTAAAGATGGCTGTGGCGGCCGTGTCCAGAATACGCTTCTGGAATTTTACCGCTTCCTGTAAGGCCCTCTCCATCTTTTTACGTTCAGTGATATCAGTGACCACAGCAAAGCTGCCTATGAAATTTCCATCATTATCAGTCAGGCGTGCCGGTGATACGGTCGTATGTATCTTACTGCCATCTTTCCTGGACCAGACCAGTTCATAGGCGCTCTGGTCTCCTAATTTGCGTTTTTCTGTCTCCTGCTCAATGACTTTAAGGTTCTCTCCGTCCAGGAACTTATCAGCAGGCTGGCCGAGAATCTCATCGCGATCATAGCCCAACATTCGACAGAAGACATCATTCGCGTACGTCCATACACCTTCTGTGTCCTGCACCGCCATACCATCATTCATAGTTTCAATTAATTGACGGTGACGTTCTTCACTGCTTCTAATGGCTTCTTCCGCGACCAGGCGGTCCGAGATGTCGCGCAGAACACCTTCCACACCTTCAATATTGCCTTCTTTGTCATAAACGAAGTAGGCGCTCGTTTCTACGGGAACGGGCTCTCTTGCTGAGTTCTTCATAATAAGGGGATAATCAACGACCTTCCCATGAATCTGCAGTTCCGTTAAGAACGCTTCGTACTGTTCAGGATCGTAAAAGAATTCCTGCGCGATATCTTTCCCAATCAGTTCGTCGATGCTTTCTGCCCCGAAAAGAGGTAAACAGGACGGACTGACTAATTTCAATTTTCCTTCTGCGTCAGATTTATAGAAAACATCCAAGATATTTTCAAAGATACTGCGGTACTTCTTTTCGCTCTCTTTTAATGTCTCCTGATACTTCTTCTCCTGTGTTATATCGACGTCCACGCCGCGATATCCTATTATTTCGCCTGCCTCGTTCTTGGTGATCACACCATTTGTCAGCAGGCAAACCCGACGTCCATCTTTGGTTAGGTTCCAGTTTTCCAGCTTGGTTATGGGCTTACCCTGTTTGAGATACTTTTGAGCGGCCTTTCTGATCTGATCTGCTTCATCTTCGGGCATGAAATCGAACGGCGTCTTACCGATAATCTCTTCCGGTTCATAACCCAGAATCTCCTTGACTTTGCCAGCGGCAAATACATAGCGGAAGTCCTGATCGACTTCCCAGATGAAGTCGCCAGTTGCTAATGCCACATCCTGGAAACGGCGCTCAGAGGCAATCAGCTCCTGCTCTGTTCGTTTTCTCTGCGTTATATCGCTGACCACACCGTTGACACGGTAGATGCCGCCCTTGCTGTCCAGTTCCAAATTCCGGTGGTCTCTCACCCAGATAATTTCGCCGTTGCGCTTGATGATGCGATATTCCATCGAAAGAACTTCATTCGCCGATGCCTTCCTGTAGTGTTTATCGATAAGTTTTTTTACTTCAGGTAAATCGTCAGCGTGGATAATTAAGTTGAGAACACCACTTGGGTCTGCTTGGTGTTCTTCCACGCAATAGCCACTTAGTACTTCAACAGAAGGTGAGATGAAGTCATATTCATTCTTTCTGGGATCGTAGCGATAGATGACGTCGGTGATGGTTTGCATGAACTGATTAAAGCGTTTTTCGCTTTCTCGTAAAGCTTCATCTGCTTTCATACGCTCAGTCATATCACGGAAAATTGCCAGGGTGCCGACCCACTCACCATGGTCATCAAAGCGAGGCGTGCCGGTCAATAACAGATGCCTCTTTTCGCCATCCTTTCGGGTGATGCTTAATTCGTAAGTACCGGTTTCCCCCCGGCGTCGTTTTTCCGTGTGCGCGTTAGTAATAGATTGATTTCTCTCGTCAAGAAATTCGCTGATCAGTCGATTCTCCAGCTTGCCTTTGCGCACGCCAAATATTTTTTCTGCCGCCGGATTGACGAAGATAAAACGGTCCTCCGTATCAACGAGACAAACGCCTTCACCCTGGTTGTCTACTACTTTGCGGAACTTTTCTTCACTCTCTTTTAGCGCCTTCTCTGCCGCTTTTTGGTCGGTTATGTCGCGGAAACTCCACACGCGCCCGGCAATTCCGTCCTCCTTGATCAGGGGACAAGAATACCGTTCAAAACAGCGCCCATCCTTGAAATCCAGTGTGTCAAGACTCGTCTTGTCTGTCTGATAAAGTTCTTTTACTTTCTGTATGAAATTATCCGGATCGGTTAACTGCTCGAATACATAGGCCAGCATTATATCATAATTCTTAGTCTTTAAAATCTTCTTCGGAATCCTCCACATCTTTACGAAGCGTTGATTAAAATGGGTAACTTGACCATCCTTGTTGACCACTAAGATACCGTCTGCTGTCGATTCTATGGTGGCAGTCAGCAGCGCCTGATTCTCTCTAATTGCTGCTTCGGCAATTTTCCGTTCAGTGATATCATGCAAAATGCCATGAACGGTGACTTTGCCGGGATTTTCGATATAAGTTACCGATGCTTCCAGTTCGATCTCTCTACCATCTTTAGTCAATCCCGTGAACTCATACTGGCGGGGAGGCTCCTGCCCGGCAATAGCCATTTCTCGCCGCGCCTGGATTAACGGTATCGACTTCGGTGCGATGAGCGCGGTAAAATTGAAATCGGGAGCTCGAACTTCTTCGGGCGTCACACCTAATAGCTCAGTGAATCGATTATTTACAATTGTAAATTTCCCATCTTCTAATAGATAGATCGCATCATTGGATTGTTCAATAAGTGTGCGGTATTTCACCTCATTTTCGCGCAATAGCTGTTCTGCTTTGCGGCGGTCTGTGACGTCCAGTCCATACAGGTTAGCGTATTCATCCCGGACGACAGGCAAAATTTTGAAAATGAATAGACGATCCTCTAATTCGTACTCCTGTTCCTGAACTTCACCTGAATCCAAAGCATATCTCACGTTTTGGCAGATATCTTCCGGCACATTCTCGCCGACGCTGGTTTTCCAAGCATCAAGAACCGGTTTTCCCGCCAGGTTCGCGAAGAGAGCAGTCCCATCTTTCGATATGCGCAATACTGGCGAAGGATTTTCCTTTGCGAATTTTGCCAGGCTTTCGAACTTATATTCGTAATTTTGGCGCTCTTTCTCTAACTTTCTGCGCTTCAGGATGGCGGTTATTTCACCTGCCAGCATTTCCAGGCGCTGAAGATCCTCTTTGTCGAAGGCGGTTTTACGCGAAATATCGATCAGTCCCAGGACTTCACCTGCGGATACCAAAGGCGCGGCAAGCACCGATTTCAAGCCGGTTATCCGATGAATGTCACGCAACACTTCATCCCCAAGGTCCTGCGGTAAACACTCTGCAATCATCTGTCTGATGCAATCAAGATCATTGATGATTAGAGGTTTGCGCTGGGATAATAATTCTTGATAGACAGATTGATCGTGAAGCCGGATCTTAAAATCGTGGTAATCCAGTTTGTATTTTTTACGGAAACGGTCCTTAAGCAGTCTGGGAAGGTTTAAATTGTGAATCTCCAGTGTCGCTTTATCATCAGAAATGGTGTAGACAGTGGCGCCGTTGGCATTGAAAGCCGCCTGAGTTTCGCGGGAAAGCAGCGTGAATATCTTTTTTAGGCTGTCGCCCTTGTTGACGGCCTTATTCAAGCGGTTCAGCAGTATCAGGTCCTGATTCTTCTTCTGGATCTCGATTTCTGCCGCTTTCTGTTCCTGACGATTCCGGCAATCCTGTAGTTCGCGTTTAATTGCCGGCGCCAGGCGAGTCAGGTTTTCCTTTAAAACAAAATCATGTGCTCCGAGGCGCATTGCTTCGACAGCAGTTTCGTTCTCTATTACACCAGAAACGATAATAAAGGGGATGTCCAGCTTAAAAGTCTTATAAATATCCAATACTTTCAATGAGTTCAAATCACCTGGCAGAAGGTGATCGCAAAGAAGCACATCCCAGGCGCTTGTTTTCAAGGCGCGCTTTAAATCCAGGACGGTATCCACCCGCTGATGAGTAACCTCAAGGCCATTGGACTGCAACAGCCTGATAATCAACCTGGAATCATTTTCGGAATCTTCGACGAGCAGAACATTCAGAGGATTCGCCATCACTATTCCCAGAGTTATCTTGTGAGCTTCAGTAATCCATTAATGTCTTTTTCAATAATTGCTATAAACTTATTGCTGATCAGCAATACTCAAATCAATTATCGCACGACTCGTGTTTATAGCTCTTAGAAAGTAAATATTCTGCGGTTATCAGGCAAGTAAATCCATGCAATTCTGAGGGGTTAGAAAAAAAAAGCCGATCATGTGACCGGCTCTGCCTATCAGGCATTATTATTGATGATTTAAGCGACCTTATTTTACCATAAGCAACCTTTCGACTGTCCGGTGCTGACCCGATTCGACGACCGCATCGCCAATCGATTAAAAGTCCTGTGGAACGTAAATGGTGGCGGCAAACGAGATAGTGCCAATTGCCATCGCAATGAGCAGAGCTTTAAAAATACGCATTTCACCCTTCACTAATAAGGATTACGGTACTGTGTTATTAATGTACTCGGATGTTTTAGATGAAAGTAAAAGTGATTCCAGAAGAAAGGATTTTTATTTTTTGGATACTTCTTATGTATTACTTTGACACGACCATCATACATTATTCGGTAGCCTTTCTTGCGTAGGCGAATACAATAATCACTGTCT
>JAHJDJ010000274.1 GCA_018812585.1 bacterium | reverse complement strand
GAGCCTACTTCACCACCCTGTTGTATCATAAACCCAAAATATCTCTTGCAATTCAGTGACGAATGATGTATATTACATACAGTAGCCCACTTTCCCTAATCCCCAACACCCAAAACCCATAACCCAAAACCCAACATGACAAATCTGTCATCACGCCAAAAAATTCCCGCACGACGGGATGACAGATCTGGCAGACACACTGAAGTGGCAGACAAATTTGGCATAAAAAAGCGCCAGGAGTTATTCCCGGCGCTTCTGTCAATGCCTGTGAAAATTCCATTAAAACACTCGCAAGCCCCCGGTGAAGTAAGGCGCCAGCCAGAAGGGGTTATCGTTGTCGCCGTCGATGAGGTAATTGAAGCGCACTCCCACGTCGATGAAGCCGTCTCCGATGGGAGTGTTGAATATGAAGAACATCCCCGGCGCCAGGTGCGGCCCGAAACTGAAATCCGGATCGCGGCTCGTTTCGATGCTGCCTTCTTCCGGTTGTTCGGTGCCGTAGATGGTATAGCTCGCCTTGATCGTGGAGAAGTAGAAAAGGTCCGCTCCCAGGCCAAGGTACATGAAGTTCTTAGGTCCCGCTGAATACAGGCTGCGAATCTCCAACGACCCGTTCCAGAGACTACCCTTGACGTCCCATTCATCGTAGGATTCTTCCAAGGCCAGCAGGTCGAACCAGACGTCTTCCCGCGCCGCCAAAGGGCCGCCATTGACACTCAAGACCAACTGCGTCTTCGGCTTAAACCAGTAAGCAGCCGATACATTCAATCCCATGCTCGACTCAAACAGATTCCGGTCTTCGCCGCCCGGCGACCAGACGACCATCCCAGCGCCCAGGTTCAGCCGCGGCGACCATTTATACCTGACCATCTGCGACCATCCGGCCGATGACAACACCAGAACCAATACTATTCCCCAGATTACCGTGCGTTTGAACATCACAACTCCAATATAGAACTCTTTCTGCCCCTGGATCTATCGTCTCAAATCGTCATCGTCGGTGGAAGCTGAACCTGAATCCGAACTTTCCATTACGGCAGCAACGATCTTCTTTAAATCGTCAACGGATTGAATTTCACCGGCGCCTTCACGCCGCAATTTTTCGTTCCCCATCACCTTTTCTGAGACGGAACCGAACAATTGTGTGAAGATCGGTCTCCCCAGTTTTTGAGCGTGTTCCACGGTATCCAGTGTGCTGGAATGTAAGCGCGCTTCTAAGACCAGAATGGTTTTGGCGTGCGCCGCGACCAGCCGATTGCGCGCCAGGGAAGATCTGGCGGACCAGTCGCTTGCGGGTGGCTGTTCGGTCATCACGACCGCATGTTTTTTAAGCGATTCAAAATCCTCGATACCGGACGGCACCAAAGGTTTCAGGTCGAAAACGTCAATGCCACAACCGGGAATGATTACAGTGCGGCCGCCGCCTTCAATCGCGCCAATATGCCCGTTGATGTCCACACCGAATGCGTATCCTGACACGACTGATAAGCCCATTTCCGCGAAGTACTTCCCGTATTCCCTGGCTCGCCGGGCGGATACGTCGCCGCACTCCCTGCTGCCGATAATGGCCACGGCATTCTGGTCGGCGTTTTCCATCTTCCCAAGCTGGTAAATCAAGGGAGGCGGATTGACGGCATCACGAAATCTGGGAGGATAGTCCGCGTCCATTTTGGTGATGACGTCTATCCCTTTCTGCACTAGCTCTTCCAGCTTTTTCTGCGTGCCTTCCAGAGTCAGATGCGCACGACAGACCGCTTCCGCAGTGCGTTCATCCAAGCCGGGAATTTCCAGAACTTCATCGACCGGAGCTTCCAGCGCTCGTTTGATAGATCCAAAACGACGCTGCAACTGATCGAATATCGCTCCTCCGACGCCTTCCACTCCAGCCAGGTGAGCCCAATACAGCGTTTCTTCAGTCATGGTGATACCTCGTTAGACCAGTAAATTTCAGGCAGCTTTCCCCAGCTTTCAAAGCGTTTCAGGCCGGGGACGTGATACCTGAAATGATTAAGAAATAATGTTTCGATGCGCCGTCCGACTTTCTGTGAAACGGCGATACGCACGGCTGCTTCATAGGTGCAGCGGCTTAAAAATCGCAAAATACCCCAGATTTCACCGGTCGCTTGCATTACCGAAGGGTGATTGGGGTCGGCATGGTGGACGATGAAGCGGCCATTTTCCAGATCGAAACCATTGATCGGCTTGGTTTCCCCATCTTGCGGGGCGGCCTCCAGAGTGATGCCGAATCCCAAATCCCGGGCGAAATGCAGCAACGCCTTCCAACGCAGCGCCCAGGGTTGGCTGGGAATTTTATCCAGCGCATCCAGCGCCGCGGTCAGATCTTCGTAAAGAGCGGCGTTCGCATCACAATCGGTGGTACAGAGCAAAATTGTTTCTGCCAGCGATAACACCGTATACTGGCGCGCCAGATCCTGGCGAAAACCGGCATAGGATTGAATTAAATCGAATGCCTTAAAATTCTGTAGATCCCGGGCGCTCTTATAGTAATAACTCATCGAAACGCGATTTAGTGTCTCTAAACCACCGGGAAATTTCTTAACGCCCTTACGCCCGCCTTTAACCAGCAGCGACACCTTGCCTTCCTGCTGAGTGAAAATCACCAGAATCTTAGAACTTTCGCTGTAGGGGCGTGTCTGTAGAATAACGCCTTCGGTTTCGATCAGAGCCATATAATCACAGTGAACTCATCTTCGCTATAGCAGCACCAGCATGGCAAAACCCAAGTAAATCAGCAGTCCGATGACGTCGATAGCGCTGGTTACAAACGGCCCCATTGCCAAGGCTGGATCGATGCCAATTCGCTTCATCATTATCGGCACTGCCGCTCCCAGAAGTGAAGCAAAACAGATATTCAGTAACAGTGTAAATCCTAAAAGAAGCCCTAAGTTGACCTGCTGCAACCAGAGCGCAACAATCACACCCAATACAATTCCCAGCACCAGGCCGTTCAATAACCCTACTCGAATTTCACGGAAAATACGAGGCAGCAGATCTCGCATTTCAATTTCACCGGTGGCTAAGCCGCGCACTACGATGGAGGAAGCCTGCATGGCAGTGCTGCCTCCCATAGCCGTAATGACCGGCACGAAAAACGCCAGGGCTATTATCTTCATCAGCGTCGCTTCAAAATGATGAATGACGGATGCTGCGACGATCCCGCCGACTAAGGCTACCAGAAGCCAGGGGAAACGCTGCCAGAAGACCTTCAGAGTTGCTTGCTCCGTGGGTTCTTCATCGCGTGTCCCGGCAATAATAGAGAGATCCTCTTCTGCTTCTTCGGCTAAAACATCAACAATATCATCAACGGTGATGCGCCCCGCTAAACGGCCAAAATCGTCAACGACTGGAACTGATACAAGGTCATACTTACGGAACAGGTTGGCGACCTCTTCCTGGTCCATTGCTGTGGTAACGGAGATGATGTCGGTATCCATCAACTTGGAGACCGATGTTTCCGGTGGTGCGAGGATAAACTGGCGCAGGTTCAGGGCGCCACAAAGACGTCCATCTTCTGCAATGATATAGACATTATAAATATCTTCGATGCCTTCATTCTCGACCAAATCCCTCAACCGCTCAACCGCGTCGCGCACCGTATCAGACTCTTTAACGGAAGCAACCTCCAGCGCCATAATACCACCGGCGGTCTCTTCATCGTAGGTTAAAAGTTGGCGCACCTCGCGTTGCGATTCGTGATCCATGGAATCGAGAACTTTGCGCGCCTTATCCTCATCCAGAGCGCCGATGACGTCGGCTGCGTCGTCTGAATCCAACTCTTCGACCAGTTGACCGATTTCGCCTTCAGTCAAGTGATCCAGGAGCTGCTCCTGAGCCGGATCATCCAATTCCACCAGAACGTCGTGGGAAATTTCATCGGGGATCAGATCCCAGACGAAATTCTGCTCCAGACGTTCCAGGCGCGGAAAGAGATCGGCGATGTCGGAAGGGTGCAGTTTGGTTAAGGTTTCCTGCAACTCTTCGACGGCACCGTTTTCGACCAGCTTTTCGATGCGGCGACGGAGATCTGTTAAGGATTCATCGGTCATCTGTTGTTGAGCTAAGAATTCTGACGGATTAGATCAAACATGCGTATGAATTCGTTCAAGCTTAATGCTTCCGGACGCTGCGTGAAATTGAAATCCTGCTGCTGCCAATCTGGTTTCAACCAGGACAACCCAGCGACGGTGTTCTTCAGCATTTTTCTGCGGCTGCGAAAAACATGGTGTACCAGTGCAATAAACTGATATTGATCGACAATATCGTATTTCCGCCGGTTATAGAAGCGGAGTTGCAACACCGAAGAAGTTACTTTCGGCGGAGGATGAAATGCGTTGGGAGGCACATGAAAGAGAAGCTCAGCTTCGGCCACCAGCGCTCTGAAAATCGTGATGCCGCCGCCAGCGCGAGTGCCTGGATCAGTACAGATTCGTTCAGCGACTTCGCGTTGCAGCATAAGGGTCGCGGACTGAAAGGGATTTACCTCAGACGTCTGCAGCCGTTCCGCGGTTTCAAAAAGCTTGAAAAGTAATGGTGATGATAAATTATACGGTAGATTTCCTAACAATTTTACTGGAGTTTCTTCCTCGGCGATATAAGCATCCAGATCATAAGTCAATATGTCTTCAAAAATCAGGTTCAGACCGGGATGACCGCCAAAGGCGCTCAGCAGAGATTTCTGCAGGCGGTAATCGACTTCCACTGCCGTAACCTTCTGGCTCTGCTTCAGAAGAAAGCGCAGCAGGATGCCTCTTCCCGGGCCGATCTCGAAGGCTCGGTCTTCCCATTTCAATTGCGCGGCGTCAGCGATCCTCTGGGCGATCTCTTCGTCGATCAGAAAATGCTGCCCCAGCTCCTTCAACGGTCGGGGGCCAAAAGGACGTGAGCGCGGCTTGGCTGTCATGGTAACGGTATCAGACTTCCTTATTACGCTGGTAAAGATAGATCAAATTATCGCCAAAACGCCGCTGATCGAACAGGGTCAAGCCTGCCGGGCAGTGAAACTTATGGAAGCGGTCGGCTTCCAGCATGATAATCGTATTATCGCCTACCGCCTGGGATGCCTGGAAAGCATCCACTAACTCATCATAATCAACTTTGTTATAGGGCGGATCGCAAAAGATAATGTCGAAGGAATGGATAGTTTGATTTAAAAACTCAAAAACGTCCTGCTGAATGAACTCGATAGCTGGTTCGTCCGGTTCAGGTAGGTTCCCGGCCAGAATTCTCAGCGCCTGACGTGATGTTTCCACGAACGCAACGCTGACTGCGCCCCGCGATAACGCCTCGATCCCTAAAGAACCCGATCCGGCATAAAGATCCAGAATGCTCAGACCCTGCATCGATCCAAGTATAGAAAACAGAGCTTCCTTAACCCGATCTGTTGTCGGTCTGGTTCCCTTCGGAACGCTGAGTGAGCGCCCTTTCCATTTTCCTGCGTTTACTCTCATATTGAAATAAAAAGTGGGAACCAGCGGCGGTCCCCACAGACTTTTCTGACCGAGGACCGATCCTATAGTTCCAATACAGTTCTATATTGGTTTTCACCCCACGGTGTGATAATCAGTCGATAGATCGCATACCGGTGGTTGGCAATATCAGAAAGGAAGGCCATGACGTCAGCATGTGATCCGGTGAAGATCAGATCACGGTTCGAGATTCCGTGCTGTTTTGCCAGGGCAATTAAACCCTCCTTCGACGCAGCGACCATCGTGCCATTCTGCTGCACAACGATTGACGCATTTAACGTGCTGCGATACACCCCCATCGAGAGGGTTCCTGGGGAAAGTTTGAACTGGGATAATCCGCTGATTTGCTGTATTTTCGCCGAGGTATTCTGAACGTCTCCCTGGTCAGGTCCAATCAACTGACAAAAGAAATGATTCTCCGTGAAGCTGATCAGATCAAAAGTATTGACACCAGAAAAGGTATTCATTACTTGCGACAAGATACCCAATCTCTGTGACATATCCGCCCATTGGACGGTTGCTTCCGAGGTAGGCTGCTCCTGTTGATCAGGCGGAGGTATAGCGCTGGGGGAGGTTTCCGGTTCATCCTGCGATACCGCGGGCTGTTGAGCCACCTGCTGCGGCAGGTCATCAGCGGGTTTCTGCAGGAAGAATTTCCAGGTGACAAAACCGGCTCCGATCAGGACAAAAGCCAGAATAATCACCAGGAAAACGCGCGCGCCTGAGGCCTTCCTTTTATGACGCTCGCGATAGGAGGCTTTAATATCCGCGGCTGAATCCGTCTCACCTTGATCTTCCTTGGTGGGTAGAACAGCCTCCGGCTCGCTATGAGCGCGGGAATCAGCGATGTTCACGCGGCTCCAGGGTTCGCCGTCCAGGAAAACACCGCGTACGCTGAAACCCGAATCCTGCATCAACTGATTTATGGCATCCAGCAGTTGAATGCGTAACGCCGTCATTACGATCACACCGTCGGACCCGACCAGGTAGTTATACCGATACTGCTCTTGTGAATCAACCACGGCCTTTGATAATTCCCATTGCAGATGAGCCTCCAGCTCGCCTGCAGGCAGATCAGCATTGGGCACCTGGTGGGCGATGCCCCAATCTGCCGGAATGGACAAATCAACCTGATCACCATGCTCGGCTGTGCTGGATTTCAGTTGTGTCAGCGCGGCCAGAAAGCGATGCCGTTCTTCATCGAACGTGAAGGCCAAGGGGCCAAGTTCGAAGTCAAGACCGATCTGATCGATTAGTTGACCATCGTCTGCAGATCCACCCTCCGGTTGATCTAACAGAGCAATATTCGTTTTGCGCCATCTTAATAAGAGTGCCATGATCGCCGCCTGTTATAGTGTGCGATTGACAATGATTTACTATTTCTTCTCACTCCAGGATAAATCGCCGTTATCGACTGTTCCGTGGTTATCGGGTGCGCCGACGCCGAAGATCATGTCCATGAAGGTCTTGTCAGGTTGAACATACGACGAGTCGATAGGACACTGAATGGTAACGCCTACGGTATCGATCTTGGCAACCTTATAAATCTCAGAGTAGGTAACCTTTGGCATCAATTCCAGGAACTCTGGAATTGATTTAAGCACATTACTGAGTGAATCGACATGCGCCTTGAAGACCGCGCGACGAATCCTGGTTGGATTATCCCAGTTCACCATCGAGTCTGCCGGAACGTTGATGGTGTAATCTCCGGTTACGTCAAACGTGTTGTTGGCCTTGATCTCGGTGACTTTCTTTACAAAAATATCCACCAGCAGGGAATCTTTCTTGGGGATCATGCTGCTGTCGTCTTTAACTATGACGAGCACTTCTGCCAGCGCGTCTGTCTTGATGCGATGGTTCAGCAGATCAACCATTAAAGTATCCTGGGTGATGCAGGCCGAATCGGCGAGTTCTGCTTTGACGGTGAATCTGGCCAAACCTTCAAGCACTGAACGGACGTTGACATTCAACTTGTAGGCCGTTTTAGTAGCGGGGCAGGCTGCCATCATGTTAATCGGAATGGAGATGAGCGCATCTTGTGCCATCATCAGTTCCGGTTCGGGGCGAATCCAATCATAATTGATGCGGCTGCTGGCCCAGACCAGCAAAGCATGGTCAAAGATGTTCTTCTCCCGCGCTTCGATTTGAATAGGAGATTCGCATGTCAACACCAGAATAGAAACAGGAATCTTTTCGAATTGATCATGTGGGATAGCGCGGATGTGCATGGAATCCGTCAAAATGGAATCTCTCATCGAAGGGACGCGACGGATCATCTCCCAATCAAAATGCGAGAGATGGAAATCATCGGTGAAATCGAGCAGCAGCGAGTCTTTGCCGCTTTCCAGGTCACGAACCAGGCTTTCGATCTCATACCGCGCGGCCTGGAACTCCACTGTATCCGTACTGATGAAATCCAGATAAGTCTGAAGATCATCGACGTAGCCCAGATTTTTAACACCGTATTCCCGGATGGTGTATGAAAGATTTTCCATCCGCAGCCGACAGTCGTCGCGCTCTTTTTCCTGTTCCTCCCACTGTGCCTTCGGAGTGAAAATACTTACCAGCATCAGTCCAAAGAAAACCACGACCAAAAGCTTTAAGATGATCGAACCTTTTGGCCGAAGGGATTTTTCCTGCGCCATATTACCTCCAGAAATGGACATTCCAAAGGGGAAATTAGAGGTCCATTGTGTAACGATAAAGTTTAAATTATTTCTAAATCAATGATCAGATTTGTTTGTTAATCTGCAGCAGGAAGCGGCAGGCAGACAACATAAGCTCGAATTGCTTCAAGTTTCTTTTCACCGATCCCCTTTACTTCAAGCAGTTCGTCTGCCGTATTAAAACTGCCGCGTTCCGCACGTTCACGCAGAATTCTATCTGCTAAAACCGGTCCGATGCCGGGCAGAGTTTCCAACATCTCCGCGCTGGCAGTATTAACGTCAATCAAGGCCGCCTGGGCGGTGTCTTTACTTTCCTGTGGCCTTGAATCGGACGATTTTTGTGCCTTTTTTTTAGCCGCGAGCACAGTCTGTCGAATGGCTGTGACTGCCGCTGAATCTGCGCTTGTCAGCGATACCATTTCGGGAACCAACTGTCTCTGATACAAGCGATAACTGCTGCCCGCCAGAAGCGCGACACAGAAGATGATTAACGCTCGTTTTTCACCAACCGTGAAACCCCAGGATGTTCCCTTTCTGCTCATGTGCGAAAGGCATTCTTCAATTTATCAAGGAAAGATTTCTCTTCAGCTTTAGGCGTGATACCATCGCATTTTGCCAGTTCTTCGAAGAGATTGCGCTCTTTTTCCGACAACTTACGCGGCGTATAAACATTTACGATTACGAGCTGATCGCCATGTCCCGCTGAATTCAGGTGCCTGATCCCCTTACCCCGCAAGCGCAGCACTTTACCGGATTGAATTCCTGTCGGAATATTGATTTTTACTCGCCCGTGCAAGGTGGGGACTTCAACATCATCTCCCAGAGCGGCCTGGGGAAAAGAGATGAATAGCCGATAGATGGTATCATCCCCGTGCCGTTCGAAATCGTCGTGCTTTTTCTGGTCGATGACAACATACACGTCACCGGCCGGACCGCCGCGCAGTCCGACGTTCCCTTCGCCGCGCAGCGACAAGTAATTACCTGCCTGCACGCCCGCAGGAATATTGACCGAAAGGGTGACTTCGCCTTTAGCGCGGCCTTCACCGTGGCATACCAGGCATTTGTCGCGAATAATCTCACCGGATCCAATACATTCCGGGCAGGTTGAAGCCTGGATAAATTGACCTAAGAAAGAACGACTCACGCGCCGCACTTCACCGCGCCCCTGACAGGTCGGGCAAGTTGACGGTTTGCTGTTCCCAGCCGCGCCAGAACCATGACACTCATCGCAAGCCTTCAGCTTGGAAATTTTGATCTTCTTGGAAACGCCCTTGGAGATCTCTTCTAAGGTCAATTTCAGTGAAATCTGCAGATCGCTGCCGCGCTGTGCGCGTTCACTGGCCATCTGCCGGCCGCCGAAGATGTCGGCGAAACCGCCAAAACCGCCTTCCATAAACATTCGAAGAGCATCAGATAGATCAAAATCGAACCCGCCAGAGAAGTTACCCGGTCCTGCCGCCGCATGTCCGAAGCGATCATAACTGGCTCGCTTCTCGGCATTCGAGAGGACAGCATACGCTTCGCTGACTTCTTTAAATTTTTCTTCAGCTTGCTGATCACCCTTATTTTTATCAGGGTGATATTTTATCGCCAGTTTCCGGTAAGCCTTCTTGATCTCATCTGCGCTTGCCTGGTGGTCGACTTCCAGGACGCCATAAAAATCTGCCTTAGCCATAATCCTTCATTCTAAGTCGAAACGACCACCTTTGCATGACGGATGACCTTATCACCCAGTCGATAACCTCGTTGATGCTCCTGCAAAACGATATCCGGTTCAGCGCCTTCCTGCTCCTGTTGTAAAAGAGCTTCGTGCAATTCTGGATCGAAAGGTTTGCCAACTGCTTCGATTGGTTCCAATCCTTGAGATTGCAGCACACTGTTCATTTTCCCGCGGATCAGCCCGATCCCCTGCATCAGCGCCGGGGCGTCATCCGATTCATTGGCTTCAACGCGTTCCAGATCATCCAGAACCGGCAGCAGTTCACTGATTAGATTTTCCTCAGCGGTTCTTACCAGTATTAGAAACTCCTGCTGTTTCCGTTTCTTGAAGTTATCAAACTCCGCAGCTTTGCGCAGATAGTAGTTTTTATATTCGTCCAGTTCTAACTTGACAACGGCTAATTGCTGTTTTAGAGATGCAACGTCAGGTTCTGCAGCAGGTTCAGTTTCTGCCCCAGCTTCAACGCTGACTGATTCCTCGTCCGGTTCTGTTGCTTCCGGTTCTGAATCATCAGGCGAATTCTGCCGTTCGTCCTCTCTCTCTTGGTTCATCCACAATACTCCATGACCAGTTCAAAGGTCGCTGTCTTACTCTTTACTCACCGCCGCATCAATTTTTTTAGCGGCATATTCCACAATCGACACGGCTTTGGGATAGTCCATGCGCGTCGGACCAATTAATCCGATCGCGCCGCACAGTTGTCTGAATTTATAGGGCGCGGTGACGATCGACAGCGTGGAGAGCGACTTGGTCGCATTCTCCCGGCCGATGCGCACCTGCACTCCGTCAACCTGGCGTGCGAAAAGGTGCATAAACATTGATTTATCTTCAAGCAAGCTTAAAATCTTGCGCAGTTCTGCGACGTTATAAAACTCCGGCTGTGCGGCCAATTCTCCCACACCGCCAAAGAGATAATCCTCTTTCTCAGCGAAGGAAAACAGATCCTCAGCCCGTGCCGCCATCGACTTCATCAGCGGAATGCGCTCAATACCCGAACCTTTCAGTCTTTCGTTTAGCGTATCGCGAATGTCGGAAAGCTTCAGACCGGAAAGACGTTGATTGAGAAAAGCTGTGGCATATTCCAATTCTTCCGGCTTGATCTCAGACTGCACCTCAAGGAACATACTGCGCACAAATCCGGACTGAATAGTGATCACAGCCAGAATCTTATCTCCGCCCGCGCCGATCAGATCGATGCGGTGCAGAATGCCTTCTCTAAGAGGCGGTGACATCACGACGCAAAGCAGATTCGATATTTCTGCCAACAACCGCGCGGTCTGTTCTAAGACATCTTTAACGTCGCTGGTGACAATCTTGTTGATCTCACCATCCAGTAAGTCTTTTTCACGCGAAGTGAGCTCCTGATGAGCCATCAAATTGTCTACAAACAGACGGTACCCGGATTCACTGGGAATGCGTCCGGCGGAAGTATGTGGTTGATACAACAATCCCATTTCCTCGAGATCCGCCATGGCATTGCGGATCGTCGCGGGCGATAATTTGAAATTGGACTGTTTAGCGAGAGTACGCGACCCTACCGGCACAGCTTTTAAGATGTACTGCCCGACAACTTCTCTAAGCACCAGCTTTTCGCGCTCTGTCAGATCCCGTTTCAGCATCGTAAATCAGGCGGCTATAGACCTTTAACTTCAGGAAAGAAGCCTCAACTACGTCCGTCTCTTGTTATCACTTTTCCCATTAAGCAGGGGGTTTAATAATATCGTATTAAGATAATGAATCAGGTCTAAATTGTCAAGCGAAATTATTGTCTTTGCCAGAGTTGGCCAAAAGCCCGTAGCGTAAGCCTCGTTCCGAAGTGATATAGCGCTTCCGCTGGAGTCGAATTAACATTTCTGCGATGATTATTGTCCCCGGCAGAATGATTTCGGCCCGCTTTCGTCCCACCCCCGCTATTTCACGTCTCTCTTCCAAAGTACAACTGGCAAACTGGTGAATAAATCGTTCCACTTTCTCCTTAGTTATTAAGCGGCCGCCAATTTTTTCCGGGTTGTATTCTGGTAGTTTCAGGTCCGCAGCCGCCAACGAGGATGCCGTGCCTCCGCAGATCACCAGATCACAATCGGTTTTCAGCAACTCCGTCGGAAGTTGCGCAAGCGCCTTTCGGGAGGCATTTCGTACTTCCATCAGTTCTGAAGCTGTGGGAGGATCATGCCTGATGTGCTGTTTATGCAGCGCCACCGCACCGATTGGCATCGAATCGGAATACAGTATATTTTCACCTTTACCGTGAATAATCTCTGATGAACCGCCGCCCACATCTACCGCAATGATCTCGCTGTTTGGTTCAGGAAGCCCGGAACGAATTCCGTGATAGGTCAGGAATGCTTCCTGCTTTCCTGATATGATATTGATTTGCAGTCCCAGTTCTTTCGCGGCGCTCTGAATTAAGTCCTCAGCGTTCTTTGCCCGTCTTAATGCTTCCGTGGCGGCAATGCGGATTTCCACCGCGCCATACTGGTCTGATATGTTTCTAAATGACCTCAATATTTCGATGTTGAGATCAATCGTCTCAGGGCTCAGGTATCCTTCGGCATTTAATCCCCGTCCCAGATCGTTAGTCTTGACGTCATGAAATCTGGGCAAAACAGATCCATCTTCGGTGACCTCTGCCACCAGAAACAGAGTCGAATTCGTGCCGATATCCAGGGAGGCGAGAGCTTTGCTCATGCGAAACCTTCAGAAAACAAAAGCAGGCCGGGGATTCCCGACCTAGATTTCCAATAGATGGTGGATTTATCTAGATCCGCGCTGATAGAGCCATTCCAGTACGACTCGTCCGACGGAAGCCAGCGAACTCTTCGAACAGTGTTCGGGAGTGTCCTGCATGGTATGCCAATAGGGGTAATCGAAATCGATCAGATCGACAGCCGGAATGCCCAGCTCGATAAAGGGCACGTGATCGTCATAGACCGCTGAGCCAGGTTGAGGATCGAAGGCTGCTTCTCCAATCATTTCAGCGATACCGAAAATCTCATTTAACAGATCCGGCGACGACAACCTCGAATAGAGCTCTTCCGGGATACGCAGGTCTTCATCGCCGACCATATCCAGCAGAATCATTGCTTCCGGCAGCGGATAGGCGATATTTTCAGCATACCAACGCGACCCCAGGCAATATTCGTGGAGGTTTCCGGAACGTCCCATGTCTTCACCGTCGAACAGCACGATATCGACGCCGATTCCGGGGTCATTTATGCTGATAACTCTGCCGATTTCCAATAGTACCGCTACTCCTGAAGCGCCGTCGTTGGCGCCGATAATCGGGGTTTTGTGCTGATTCCGGTCGCCATCCTGATCCGCCCAGGGGCGAGTATCCCAGTGAGCGCCCAAAATAACTCTGCGCTTGCGGTCAGGCTGGAAATTAGCCACCAGATTGGTCAATCGCAGTGTTTCTTTGGTTTTGGGAT
>JAHJDJ010000273.1 GCA_018812585.1 bacterium | reverse complement strand
TTGAAGGGATTAGGATAGTTCTGACCCAGGTTGTATTCCTGCGGCAGACCGTGCGCTAAACCTTCTCCAGCCACGCCGACCGCCGGATCGTTGGTGGTGAATTTGACAGCCAGACCACCTTCAAGGGGCATGGCTTTGCTGTCATAGGTATCGTTGAAGAGATACTGGATAGCATCGGTGGCGTCGGCGTTTTCAATGCCCACGGTGCAGAGGTTATCACGGTCGCTGACCGTGTGATACTGCACCACGATTTCGCCATCACCTGAAGCGGTCTGATAGACATTCGGATCCAGCAGAAGAATCTGGAAGCATTCGTAATCCATGATGCTGGACGCATGCGGGATAAAGTACCATTCGATGATGAAGCAGTTGTTATTGGGATCATAAGCCGTGCAGATTATTCCCGCCATGCCCGGATCCAGGTCATCCCAGAACCCGGCCACAAAATTATCAGGCGGCACAGCAAACGGCAGATAGGTGTTATTCGGGAAGAAGGTCGACACTTCGCCGAAGGCAACCCATCCATGTGCACAGACGGTGATCTGGTCGAAAAATTGACCGTAGAACTGGAAACCGAAGGGGAGATCGACCATAACCGCTTCGCCGGTGGTCAGATTCAGATCTGCTCCCACGCCACCCATCGATGGGGAGATCTCCAGCCAGTCGTAGACGTAACCATCTTCGCCATCATAGGAATCTATGGCGTAGTAGCCGTAAGCATCCGGTCCGGTGGGGTTGTAGCGATAATCGCCTATGATAACCGTGAAGCTGTCGACTGCAGTATAGCCGCTGACGCCCTCCATGGCTACCCAGAATAGAATGGTATCGCCCTGCGAGATTTCCGCATCGGCCGAAATGCCAGTGAACAGGACATCTTCGGTGGCTCCCGCGGCGATCTCAGGAAGGGTCACTGCGTCTCCTAAGGTGATCAGAGGTTCATCGCAGCCCATCGTGAAAGTGACTTCGCCTGCATCACCGGAACCACTGTTTTCCATGGCGACAATAAAATCGGCAGTTTCGCCCGGATCCAGTTGACCGTTTGCATTGGCATTAGCATCATCGACAGTCAAGCCATCATAGATCACTTCGGGTGCGATAGCTGCGATATTAAACGGCGAGATCCAGATTGAGTCGCCATCTGTCGCGGTCATCGTGAAAGCGAGGATATGATTGTCGGGAATGTCGGTGGAAGCCTGAATTTCGAAAGCATCTGTGGCTCGCACACGCGCACCGCTGGCGATGAACGCGTAGGTTTCATCACCGTCGATAATCGTGACGTATTCGTCTTCTGAGGTGATCGATACGTCGATATTGGTGGCGTCTGCCGTACCCATATTCTGTACCGCAAAATCGAGGGTTACCGTTTCACCCAGATCCAGTTCACCGTTGGCGTTACCGCTGCCATCGTTGATCACCAGGGCATAAAAGATGACATAATTCGGCGATTCGGTGACGATGGGAAGTTCGTCGATATAACGGTAGTGATTCGGTTTGGTGACCGTTACGATCAGGTCACTGCCCGGTAATTGCGGGGCAATGGGAATAGCCTGTGGGCCGCCGGTGCCATCGGCAAGCCCGATAATTTCGCCGTTTGTGGTGAGGGCGATGACGGATCCTTCGTCAGCCGTCACGGTAAAGTTGTCGTGTCCTGCGAACAGGATGGGTTGATGAGTCACTGCCAGGTTTTGCGGGACTTCCGAATAGAGGGTTGTAAAGGCATCGCCATGATGGTGGAAGAGGTGATGGGTGATAGCCTTAGACCCTGGATTGGAGGGCCAGCTCGACGCCTGAAGATACCATTTACCTGAGGCGTTGCCGAAGCAGGTGCGCAGGTTCGCTTGATCAGGATCACCATAGCCGGGGTCGAAATCCGGCCACATGGCATCGTAGACCCCCCATTGATAGGCATCGTTGACGAACGAGTAAGAAACTTCAGTCGCTGCAATGATGCCCAGACAGCCTTGTTCCATGCGATGGAAATTTTCCGCGAAACAGGGCGATGGTGCATCGTATTTTCCGGTTAAGCAGTTTGTAGAAAAGACAAATGGCAGCATATCATTGTTGAGATTGTAGAGATCGTTGGAGCTGTAGTCCGGTTCACCCCATCCGCCTTCATAGCCATGATCACGATGCTGCATTATGAAGGCGCCGCTGTTCAGGTCTGCGTTGATACGGGAGGCATTCCCGCCCCAATCGGTAAGGTGCGATGAATTTACCGGGATATATCCTAATCCTGTTGGACCGAAGTAATTTGTAATCATCCAGGTGTTGCTGTTGGTAGACCAGAACGTGCCTGGAGTACCCTGATAGATGGCATATTCCCGCACGGGGTGCTTACCCAGAACTGTCTCCAGATAACCGTAAATAACCTCAGTGCAGAGGATAAACCAGCGTTCGTCCTGCCAGCCGCCTGCAATTACGGGTTGATCGTAGAAGTTGGGCGCCGTGGGAGGCGTACGTTCATAGTCGAGGAATTTGTGGATGGTTCGTTCCAGCTCAGCCTCGTTCTGCGCGGTGATGCGCGCGATGGCAAATTCCGGCAGGTTATCGACGTTGACGTCAGCGTACATGTTATCTGATATGCACTGATCATACCCGCCATTCCAAGTCATCGTAGCGATTCCGCCGGTGCCGAAATCAGGAGCATAATCGCCAATAATGAGCGCGGCGACCGGTGGCGTAGTCCAGGTGTAGTAGGCGGTAATCAGCCAGGACTGAATCGCGGTTGCGCTGTTACTGCCGATTTCGGTCGTGGTTGCGATACCCGTTGATATCCCCTGCTGGATACGCCACTGCTTAATCGTATCCGCCCAGGCGATGTACATGGGATCGTCTTCGACAATAATGATATATTCTACATTTTCCTCATCTGTTTGAGGAGGAATCTTGTTGAAATCGACTTGGGGGAGAGAGCTGTAGTTCAGCAGGTTCTGTTTCAGGATCGGTTCCCAATAGCGGCTGCGAAGACGTTCCTCGCCGAATTGACTGCCGCCCCCCTGGAAGGAGACATTCACACGGATATCCTTATAGACCACTAACTCCTGCGTCACAGGGTTATACTGGAAAGGAGAAACCCGCAAGATGACAACGTCAACGCCGCGCATCTGCATGACGTCCGACAGCAGGACCGCTTCTTCCGGGAAATAGCCGTTATGGTTGTAGATGTCGGGATCCTTGACGAAGACTGGCGGACGATCATCGTTTTCTGCTGGAATCGGTGGAGCCGGAGCGATATTCAAGCCTTGCAGAACTTCCGTCTGAGCCGCAACTATTTCAACGCTTGCTGAAGCTCCTTCAGGAATGGCGATATAACGTGACGCAAAAGGCAGATCAGGCGCTCCTGCGTCATTCGGTAAAAAGACTCCGGGAATCTGCACCCATTGCATCATTTCGCCATCGATAATTTGATCAAGGAGCGCCATTTCAGGAACTGAAAAGACGATCTCCACCCCTGATCCATCATGCGAAATCAGATTAAATCCGGCTTCACCCCAGTTATTGTCAAACTGGATTGTGTCTGCCGTACCGCTCAATGTTATCCCCAAGAGAAAGATTGCCGTAATGACGGTTGCAGAACCACTTCGGCCTATGGTTTTAGAGGTAGCGCCGATCATAAGTTGTCACCTTTCGCTAAGCCTAATTAATTTCTACCCAAACACTAATAATATAAAAAAACATTCAAGTAAAACCAAGCGCAAAAATTTACTTTACGAGGTTGATCCTGATATTGTGCGTTTTTTCAAAAAAAGAGGATGCCACTATGCATAATAGCTAAGACATGCAATTTACCCAAAGATGGTACGTGAAAAAATACTCAAAAATCCTATTTACTCTACTTATCATTAATATTAATAATTATTTAGTATGACATCAGCGCAGGCAAACTTTCAACTATGAACTTGACACAGATCGTCTATTTTGCTATATTATTGAACATTTCTTTGGTCACATTTTTTGGCTGATAGCTTGATGACTATACTCAGGTTTCTCTCTTAAGTGCTTGATTATAATAAATTATAGCTAATTTCAACTCGGTAACCAACCAGAAAATACAACATTATGACCTCTGCTCGAGCTGTGACTCAATTAAAACCTCTCGATAAAAAGCGGATTGCTTTTATCCTGCTGGGTATTGCACTCTTTATAGTAGTTTACTTATCTCCCTCCTGGCCAGACGCGATCGATCCTGCTGGCAAGTCTTTTGAATTGAGTCGTGAGGGAAAAGCAGCGTTGGGATTGTTTCTTCTGGCTGCCACCTGGTGGGTCTTCGAAGTCGTTCCTATCGGCGTTACAGCGATTGCTATCGGTGTGATTCAGGCGCTTTTTGCCATTCGTGATCCACAAGTCGCGTTCACCGATTTCATGAATCCATCGGTGTGGTTTATTTTTGCCTCACTGGTAATCGGGCGTACTTTTACCAAAAGCGGTTTGACGCAACGCATGGCTTATAACATGCTGGTAATCGTGGGAGAGCGAACCAGTATGATCTATCTGGGCAGCTTTATCTTGATCGCGTTGTTGACCATGATTATGGCACATACTGCAGTTGCCGCCACAATATACCCTCTCCTGATGGCTATCTATTCTATGTATACTGATGACGAGAAACCCACGAAATTCGGGAAAGGTCTCTTTATCGGCATGGCGTTTGTTGCTGGTGCGGGAAGCATTGTGACCTTGTTAGGCGCGGCGCGCGGCGCGGTGGCCATTGGGTTCTTTGCAGATATCATCGGGCGGGAAATCAGTTTCTTTGAATACACGCTCTACTTGGGTCCTGTGGGTTGGGTAATGGTCGTTCTTCTCTGGTTCTTCTTTATGTTTTTCCTGAAGCCTGAGCAGCGAACCATTCCGGGGTTAAGAGAAAAAGCGAAAATGTTACGCGATAACCTTGGGCCTATGAAGAAGGTTGAGTGGTTCACGCTTGTCGTGGTCATGAGTGCGATTGCGATCATGAGTCTGAGGTCATTTGTGCCGGCTTTCGCGGCTCTTGATAAATCGGGCATTATTTTAACCACGACAATCCTCTTCTTCGTGTTCCAGGTATTGAAAATACAGGATTTAGAGGAGATTCCCTGGAATATCATCCTGCTGTTTGGCGGGGCGATGAGTATCGGTTTTTGTCTTTGGCAGACGGGGGCAGCCACTTGGCTGGCAATTCAATGGCTGGGATTGTTTGAGAACGCTCATTGGTTCATCTTTGTCCAGGGGATGGCTATCTTTGTTCTGGTGATGACCAACTTAATCATGAATGTCGCGGCCATTGCCATCACCATGCCGATAGCGCTGGTCATAGCGCCCTACCTGGGGGTAGCTCCTGAAGTCGTCATGTTTGCCGCTTTAGTAACCTCCGGGATGCCTTTCCTCTTTCTGGTAGGAGCCGCTCCCAACGCAATCGCATACGAAAGTAAACAATTCAGTTCCGCTGAGTTTTTAAAATATGGCATCCCCGGCAGTATCCTGCTGATGGTTGTGCTGGGCATTTTCGTTGCCTTTATCTGGCCGATGATGGGTATGCCGGTGCTAACGGGTCAATAATGAGACATTCGTTCGCCCTGTAAGAGCGGGGTGAACTGACTTGATAAAGGAATCCTGCCATGGGTATTAAACTTCGGAAGGTTCGCGAGCTGATGCTTCCACTGGATGATTATGCTGTCGTCCCGGAGGATTCCAGCATGATCGGAGCCCTGTTTGCATTGAAAACCGCTCAAAAAAATCGTCCTCCGGGTCGCGATGCGCTGCGCTCTGTGCTTGTAGTCAATAAAAAAATGAAGTTGTGGGTAAGCTGGGACACATTACTTTTCTGCGAGCCCTGGAACCGAAATATCAAAAAATCGGGGATCTCGAGCGGCTGTCTCGTGAAGGTTGGAGTTCCGATTTTCTCCGTTCGATGTTGGATACTGTTGAATTATGGAAGCAACGGTTCCACGATTATGCTTTGTACGCCAAACGTACGATGGTTAAAGATGTCATGCGGCCTGTAGGCACAGGTTTGGATATCGATGCTCCGTTAAGCGAGGCGGTGCATCAGTTGGTCATCCAGGAGACCCTATCGCTGCTGGTCACGGAAAAGGGAAAAGTTGTTGGCATTCTGCGTTTGACAGATGTGTTTAATGAAATCGCCGGCAAAATGATGCTCTGGGCGACAGAGCAGAATAACGCTGACGATATCGAGTGATGGAATAAGTACAGATTATGCCCGTCGTAACCCTATTCAGTTGTTCCCACTGCGCGGCAGAAAAAGTGGCTGATGGTGTGGCTGAGGCGCTGCAGTTGACGCGACTTGAAGCTGTCCTCTATCAGCAAGCTGCGGAACGGTATCGTGTTTCAGGGGATAAACTACGGAACGCTGTCCACGGCCCGGTCAGCCAACTGCCAACCTGGCCTGCTGACAGGACCAAGTATGCAGCCTATCTGAGGGCAACTCTGATTGAGCTGGTCAAGCAGGATAATGCCTTCTATTTCGGGTTCGGAGGGCATTTACTGCCTCGCCGTTTGCGTCACTTTCTCCACATCTGCCTTGTCTCCAGTCCTGAAGAGCGCACCGCGGCGGCTGTGGAGCAGGACGGGATTTCGATAGATAGAGCCGGACGAAGGATCCGCCGTGCGGATGAAGAACGATCCAATTGGACGACATTCCTGCATGGCAAAGCTCCCTATGATGATACCCTATACCATTGGATGATTCCCCTGCACGCCACTCCTGTGGAAGACGCCGTGGAAATTATCAGCAGGTTAGCGCGCAAGGAAGAATTTCAAACCACACCGGAAAGCCAGAAAGCGCTGGATAATGCTCTACTTGAAGCCAGGGCACGGGTTGCCTTGATAGAAAAAGGAAAGATGGGCGTGGCTCTTTCGGCTTCAGGATCTGAAATTTATATTAGCGGATCACAGGGCGAAGAGTTACCCGAATTGGATTTACGTCAGATTGAAGAGATACTGCTATCATTACCTGGCATCGAAAATGTCAGTACGCTAGATCGAGTGACCGGCACAGAAGTGCCTCTTGCGCCTGTTTCAAAGGGTCTCATGGCGCTGCCGAAAAAGATCATGCTGGTGGATGATGAGAAGGAATTCGCTGAAACGCTGGCTGAGCGGCTGCTGACCCGAAATATCGAATCCATCATTGCGCATGATGGTGAAGAGGCGTTGAAAAAACTGAATGAGGAGCTGCCGGGAATTATGATTCTCGACATCCGTATGCCTGGTATGGACGGTTTAGATGTGCTGCGGCACGTGAAGGCAGCCCACCCTGATCTGGAAGTCATCATGCTGACGGGTCACGGATCCAAAAAAGAGGAGAGCCTGGCGCGCCAGTTAGGCGCTTATGCCTACCTGAATAAACCGATTAAGATTGATATATTAGTGCAGACCATGCAGGAAGCCACCCAGAAGCAGACCACTCGGAAAGCAATACAGAGTTAAAATCACAGCATGTCCTGGAGCGGAATCGATACTCTATGGATAAAATATCAAAAAAAACGGCCGACAGCAATCAGGAATCAAAGACGCCGATGCGCAGCGAATCAAGTTACAAGCGCTTCCGAATCTACACTTTTATCCTGATAACCTCGGTAGCCATCACGCCGCTCATCATCATGACGCTGGTACACAACCATCAGTATCAGAAAGCGGTGCAGACAGAACTGATTTACCCCCTCACCCGCCTCATCTCCAATACGAAGTTCGCCATCGAATCTGCCATTGACGAGCGCAAAGCCGCTCTGACTCTGCTGGTGCATGAAAAATCGTTCGAGGCGATGAGCAACGAGGAGTCATTAAGACGAACCTTTAAGAACCTGAAAAATACCTTTGGCGGCTTCATCGATCTGGGTGTGATCGATTCAGAAGGGAATCAGTTCTTTTATGTTGGTCCTTACGATTTAAAGGGAAAGAATTACCAGGATCAGGAATGGTTTTATGAAGTGAGTCTGCGTGAATCCCATGTCAGCGAGGTTTTCATGGGGCATCGCAATTTTCCGCACTTCGTGATAGCGGTAAAACATGATCGACCGGATGATGGGTTTTATGTTCTGCGGGCAACCATTGACCAGCAGTTGCTGACCGATCGAATCCAACCCTTGGATCTGGGGAATTCCAGTGATTTATTCATCATTAACCGCAATGGAGTGCTGCAGACCAGTTCGCGGGCTCACGGGGGTATTTTAAAACCCTTCAGTTTGTCCGTGCCTCCCTATTCGCAGCAGGCTGAGGTGAAGTCAAACTATCCCGAGGCTGGTTCCTCCCAGTTGGTAGGCTATGCCTACATCGACAGGTCACCATTTATCCTGGTGACCGTTCAGGATCAGAGAGAACTCCTGAAAAATTGGATGTCGCTGCGTAACGATCCTCTCTGGTTTTTAATCGGAAGTATCGTATTAATTATTGTGGTGGTATTCATCAGTTCATCGTATATGGTTAGACGTATACGTCTTTCTGATGAAAGCCGCGCGAAACTGTTTCACAACATTGAGTACACGAACAAGATGGCTTCCATCGGGAGATTGGCTGCCAGTGTGGCGCATGAAATCAACAACCCCCTGGCGATTATCAACGAAAAGTCCGGTCTGCTGAAAGATATGGTCAACTTTACAGAAGATTTCACACAGAGAGAGAAAGTACTGAAGTTGGTCGATTCCGTGCTGGGTTCAGTGGATCGTTGCAGCAAGGTGACACATCGACTGTTAGGTTTTGCCAAACGCATGGAAGTTCAGACAGAACTGATTGACGTCGGCTTACTCTTAAAGGAAGTACTTGGATTCCTGGGTAAGGAGGTTGAACACCGCAACATCTCCGTTCACTTCGATCTTTCCTCTGAAGATATGACTATCGAAAGTGATCGTGGTCAGTTACAGCAGGTGTTTTTAAATATTATCAACAATGGCTTCGCTGCGGTACCAGATGGCGGCTGGCTTCGACTGGCGGTTTCCGAGGTGGGCATGAATAAAATCGCCGTAACGATCTGTGACAACGGCAATGGAATATCTAAAGAAGATCAGAAGAGGATTTTCGAACCGTTCTTTTCTACGAAGGGTCAGTTCGGGACAGGCCTGGGGCTATCTATAACGAAGAATATAGTTGAAACTCTGGGCGGTACAATAGAGGTTGATAGCGAATTAGGCGAAGGAACCTGCTTCATTATTTCGCTGCCCAAAAAGAAAGTATAAGGCTATGAGGTGACGATGGAAAATTTCCGTCTACTGCTAATCGATGACGAGGAAGAGCTGGTTTCAACGCTGGTAGAGCGATTGGATATGCGCGGCATAGAAGCAGAATATGCCATGAGTGGGATAGCAGCTCTCAAGTTATTGGAACAGAAGAAATTTGACGTTGTTCTGCTGGATTATAAACTTCCCGGAATGAGCGGTCTGCTGGTCATGGAGGAGATTAATAAACGGTATCCTCAAATCAAGGTATTATTGATTACCGGCGCCGGCGGCCCGGAAGAGGAGATTACCCGGTTTATTGAACTAAGATCCGGTGAGGTTCTCTTGAAACCGATTGACATTGAGGTCCTGATTGAAACCGTGAAGAAATCTCTTAAGGAGAAATAACATGCCTCCTGATAAGAACCGAGAAGACGAGTTGAAACGCAGCGAACTCACCTTTTTCGGACAGATCACCGCTTCAGTCACCCATGAAATGAACAATGTTATCGGCATTATCGAGCAAGTTGCCGGTTTGCTGGAAGATCTGGCGGTCGGAGTTGAATACGGCCGAGCTATCGATCCGGAGAAATTGAAGGGGATCTCTGCCAGAATCATCACTCAAACGGAGCGCGGCACTGATCTCATCAAACGACTGAACTACTTTGCTCACACGGTGGATGAACCGGTATGCGATTGTGAAATGGACGAATTATTGCAGAATCTGGTGGATCTCTGTCAGCGTTTTGCAATCCTGCAGAAAGGAAGCCTGGAAGCGGAACTGACCCCTTATCTGACAGTACGCACAAATCCATTTGTTCTGGAACAGGTCGTCTTTATTGCGCTGCGGCTCTCCATTTCAGGATTGCAGAAAGAGGGTATTGTAAAACTGACCTGTGTTAAAATTGATTCAGGCGCATTGATTACTGTTTATGGTCCTGCTGTTTCCGAGTCTGAGCCGAAGGAAGCAACATTAGAGCTTATAAAAACCTTAGCCGAATTATACAACATGACAATAAACGTTGAACTTAGCGAGCAGAGCAGCTTATTCAAACTGTCTGTCCCAAACTATATCGATGAGGCAGTCTCATGATGACGTCGAAAATTCTGCTGGTAGATGACGAAGTTGAATTCACCAGCATTCTGGCAGAGCGGATGGAAACCCGCGGGATGAATGTCGATACCGCGGAGAGCGGCGCCGAAGCGATCTCGAAAACCGAGAGTACTTTCTACGATGCCATCGTTCTTGATATGGCGATGCCCGAAATGGACGGCATTACCACCCTCAAAGAATTGTTAAAAATCAATCCTGATTTACAGATAATCTTCCTGACAGGCAAGGCAACGCTGGAGAAGGCTGTCGAAGCTGTGAAACTGGGGGCTTTGGATTTCCTTGAAAAACCGGTGAAGCTGGACAATCTGATTGCTAAGATAGAGCAGGCAAAAACCAAAAAGATGGCGTTGGTTGCCAAGCGAGAAGAGGAGAAAATCAAGAAGATTTTAGGCAAAAAGGGTTGGTAGAAGCAGCCACATGGCTTTGTATATTATTGATAATCCTGACATACAAAATACAACTGCGGGGCTGTCCAAAAGCCATAAGGGCAGTCATTGCGAGGAACGAAGTGACGAAGCATTCTCATTATTATCAATAAGTTACGAGATTGCTTCGACCCAATAAATTGGGTCTCGCAATGACTTTTTACAGCTTTTGAGACAGCCCCGTTTATTATTAGACAACTGAAACGATTACTAAAAGGAGTACCATGGACGCAGACTTCCTTCAGACTACGCTCGGCAAAACCGGTATGAACGTCTGCCGTATCGGCTTTTCCGGCACTTACCGCCCCGGGAAGAAGACCATCCATCGAGCGGTGGACGAAGGAATCAACTTTTTCTTCGCCTTTGGCTTAGATGGTCAAACATTATCTGTAATGCACGACGTGATTAAAACTGAGCGCGACCGCTTTGTGATCGCATCCGGCGCGTACAATCTTATCATCGGGCATACAAATATTCGCCGCTCCCTGGAGAAACGACTGCGCCAGCTTAGCACCGACCACCTGGACGTTTTTCTGTTTCTGGGAGTTACAAAACCTCATCATTTGACAGATGAAGTTCTGGAAGAGATGAGGAGATTGCGGGAGGAGGGTAAGGTCAGAGCCATCGCCATCTCAACTCATGACCGCAAGTTCGCTGGTCAATTAATCGACCAAGGCGCTCTGGACGTCATCATGATGCGCTATAATGCGGCCCATCGCGGCGCGGAAACCGATATTTTCCCTTATCTTATAAAGCACAATCCCGGGGTGGTCAGCTTTACTGCAACCCGCTGGCGAACCTTACTGAAACGACCCAGGGGCTATCCCCGGAACGGTCACATTCCTACCCCGGGAGATTGCTATCGCTTTGCCTTATCAAACCCGCATATTCACGTTTGTATGATGGCGCCCTCCAATGAAAAACATCTTCTCGCCAACCTTGCAGAGATTCGCCGCGGGCCGCTTGCTGATGACGATCTGGCATTCATGCGCGAATTCGGGGACATTGTGCATCACACTAAAAAGTGGTTCATGTAAATGTCCGGTTAAAAATAATCCCCTTTTCGCCTTGTAAAAATCAAAGAATATTACTTATACTAATATATTATTGGGAGAATCCATGATATTCTGAGCTGAATTAATGTTGAAACTGCGTCTTGCACTTCTTATTCTGGCTGCTGTCAACCTGCCTGCCTATTCACAATCCGTCATGCTGGTGGGAGGCGGCGTTGAAGGGGGAAGCTGGTCGAACGAAGCTTACAGTTGGTTTGTCCAGGAGGCTGATTCCGGGATCATCATCAACATTGACTGGAACAACCCAGATCCCTGGTACGCCGACTACTTCATCGGTCTGGGCGCTGATCCCCAATCGCACGCTTTTGAAATCCCCCCCCGCCCCATCGCAGAAGATTCCGCCACTTACTATCATCTGATTACCGCGTCTGGTATATTCCTTGAAGACGGCTATCAATGGCAGTACGTGGTCCGCTGGCAAAACACCATGGTGACAGCCGCCATCCAATATGTCTTCGAAAACGGCGGCGCCATCGGAGGAATTGGCGCGGGCGCTGCGGTTCTGGGAGACGTCATCCTGGATGCGCAGTTCGGATATCCTGATCCAGAGATTGTGGCTTACGACCCTTACCACACCTTTATCACCTTCACCGATGACTTTTTAGATATCCTGCCTAACGTATTTCCCGAGCCGTTCTTCAATTCCTACGGGCAATTAGGTCGATTAGTGCCCATGATAGCCCGACGCGTGCAGGATTATGGGGATCAAAGTCTGATGGGAATCGGCATTGAGCAGGAAACTGCTTTCTGCGTCAGCCCCGATCTGAACGGCACGGTTTACGGTGAAACGGTGACGATTATTTCTCCGGACTACTTTTCTTTCGTTAATTGTGTGCCAGGCGAACCGCCGACCTTCACGGATATCCATTTTCATCAGCTTTTGCACCACGCAACATTCAACCTGGATAACCGCTCTCTGATTGACCCAGGCGTTTATCTTAATCCTATCATCAATCCTCCTCCTGACATACCGCAGTTCAATGCGATTACATTAGACGGATCAGATGACAGCTCGAGGTATGACGGCGAGGTCGTCATCACCAACCTTTCGTCCAATCCGCTGGCCTGGTGGCAGGGATTACTGGGACAAACAGCAGGTAACGGGTTAGTTCCCAATTCGATCGTGATGCCTGAGATTTGGGATGATCCGCAGTTCTATGCCAATCGCATCAGCGGTGGGTACTGGGGTCTGGCTTCTAATGAGCATTTTATCACCATCTACCTCGACAATGGCTGTTATGCTAATATAAACAATAATGGATTACTGACAGCCGGAATGCTGACTTATGTGTTGAATGGCATTTCTGCTACCTGGGCAGGCACGAATGCTTACCGGCTGCCAGGTATTTACGATGCGAGATTGCATTTTTTGAGCGATGGCGATAGCCTGCGTCTTGATTCCCTTTTTGTTGGGATTGAACCGGATCAGGAGATCGAAATCCCACCGCAGACCACTAAGTTGCTGCAGAATTATCCGAATCCTTTCAACGCTGAAACCACAATCAGTTTTAATCTACCCGTAAGGTCAGCAGTAACGTTGAGTATCCATGATATTCAGGGGAAGCGGGTTGAAGTGTTAGTCGAAGAGCCCATACGAGCGGGTTATCATCAGAGGGTGTGGCGGCCAGAGGAGATCAGCTCTGGAATTTATCTCTGCAAGCTGATTGCAAACGATCACCATAATGTCATCAAACTGATCTATTTAAAGTAATAATCAGGGATATTTCAGGCTTTTCTGCTCTTTTCAGCCAATTTCTGATATCGATAACTAATTTCGGGGCATCTCTAATAGTACCCCCCACAAAAGTGACACCGTTTGTTCAAGTCGAGTTTTTGTGTTAACCTGTTTTCCTTTAACTCAGGAGGAAAATAATGCAGCGCGTTTTTTTAGTGCATGGCTGGTCAGTCACTGCAACGACGACCTATGGCGCACTCCATAAACAACTGGAGAAGCTCGGTTTCGTCGCGCAGGACATCTATCTGGGGCGTTTTGTTTCTTTAGATAATCGTGTCACCGTTCGTGATGTCGCCAGCGCCATGCATCATGAACTGCAGCGCCATTTGGGTAATGATTGGTCGACTGAATTTCATCTGATTACACACAGCACCGGCGCGTTGATCGTGAAAGATTGGATCGCTAATTATTATACTGACAAACTGGTCGAACATCAACCGCTCCAGAACGTTATATTCCTCGCAGGTCCCCATTTCGGATCACGCCTCGCACATCATGGCAGATCCATGGTGGCTCATGCGAAATACAAGGGTGATACTGGAACTGAATTATTAAAAGCTCTTGAACTGGGCAGTCGTTTTTCCTGGGACATTCATGGTCAGTGGCTGCGGCCTGAGACGTGGAAGGACAAGGGAATTCGTCCGTTCAATTTGATTGGTGACCGCGTTGTGAAGAGGCCTTCGGATTATAAGGAGCTATCGGTTATTGGGGGATTTTTAAAGGTAGTCAAAGACGAGATGTTATCAGCTCTACTGCCTGCCCATTACGAAGCAGGATCCGACATGACGGTTCGCGTTCCAGCGGGTAATCTGAATTTCAAAAGATTCCTATTATCTGCTGATCCGGTGAATGGGGCAATATTCAAACCAATTGGAAGTATCTCAGATATCCCTTTCGGCGCCTTATACCGCTATACTCACAGCGATATGCATGGTATCATGTCTAGTATCAAGTTGCGTTCCAAAATCGAAAGTGACATGTCTCAGAACTTAAGATTGATACGCGACTGTCTCTCCGTTGATTCAGACGAAACCTATACTACCATGCGGCAGACTCTAACTGATGAGACTCTTATCACCAAGGGGAAACGTGGCGGAGCATACTCTCAGCTTGATATCAGAGTATCGGATACCGAGGATCACCCCATCGAGGATTACCGGTTCATGTTAGGTTATGTCGAAGAAGGCAAGCTGCTTCCATCAAAAACAGTCACTCATACTCATCAGAATAAAGTCGATAAAAATCACCTGACACTATTCCTGGATATGTCTAAGTTTAAGTGGGAACGCACCTACTATGCCTATATTGACGTTGACTCGGGAACACCTTTGGTTGAGTATCATCCCGATCCGTTGCAGTCTCCGGTTTCGGAACCTCAGAATGCTAATTTCATCGATGAAAACCAAACTACGCAGTTGGACATCAAGTTGGAGCGTCGTTCGCACCCCAATTTGTTTGTATTCCATGCCGGAAACTCAGCAGATC
>JAHJDJ010000272.1 GCA_018812585.1 bacterium | reverse complement strand
GTGGATGTGGCGGTCGGTCTATCCCTTGGATGGGCTGCTGTCATGATAAGTCTGATGGTTATGGATTTTACCGGGTTGGTAGGGGCAAAATTGGAATCGAACGTCAGTCGTACGATATTAGCCAGCCTGCTTTTGGTAGGCGGGATCGGTTGTCTGTTCTGGTACAATGTGGAAGGCGACCTGTTTTTCTACAGATCTATTGGTTTGGTTTTTTCATTGATAGCCCTGGTTCATTTAGTCAGTATTCGCCGCGCTGCGCAATTTAGTCGTACCTGATTAGTCAAACATGCGAACCATCACCCTTGAATAACTCCATCCGAAACGCCCCCAAACCCACTACCCTTCTGACAGACGGATATGCCCTTATCATTTTAAGCCTGGGACTTCTTGTGCGGCTGATTGCCGCGTCGATCGTACCGCCGGGATTTGATGAGGCTTATTACGGACTTTATGCTCAGCATTTAGCCTGGGGATACTTTGATCACCCCCCAGCGGTGGCGATATCTGCAGGAATAGGTTACTGGATCACAGGTATTCACGATGCGCTAAGCCTTCGCTTTGGGGCTATAATTCTCTTCCTGTTTACGACAGCTTTCCTGTATCAGCTTACTCTATCACTCTATAATCAGACTGCGGCGCGCCTGACGATCGCGCTGCTCCATATCACTCCCTTCTTCCTCGTCGGAATGGGCGCTTTTGTCATCCCCGATAACGTCTTGGGAGTATGTTGGGCGGGCTTTCTATTTTTCGTTCATAAGGTGAGGCAGACCAGATCAGCCCGTTGGTTTGTCCCCGCTGGAATCTGCCTCGGCGTGGGATTGCTGGCGAAGTATCATGCTATCTTACTGTTGGGAACTCTCGGGCTGATATTATTGCTGGCCAATAGTTGGCAACGCTATTTGAAACAGCTATGGACTTACTTGGGGTTAGGTGTTGCTCTATTGATATTTCTGCCTAATATCTGGTGGAATTATCAACACGAATGGATTTCCTATCTGTTTCAGATTGGGAAGAGCACTGATGGTTTAAGTATTTCACCAATCCTCTTTTTTCAGGGGATATTAGTACAGATGGGATACTTGTTCCCGTGGAATATGGTTGTATTGATAGGCGGCACAGCCTGGGCATTCAAAGAAAGCCGGCACCAGTCTGGCTGGTTGCTGCCTTTTGTACTGATACCGATTATTGCATTTACTTTAATCGGAGCCACGCGTCAGATTTTACCACATTGGCCGATGCCGGGGTATCTTGGCGCGCTGGCGCTGGCCGGCGGGTGGATGAGTACCTGGCGTTTGAAGAAAGCCTGGAATTTTGTCGTAATATCAGGTATTGCTACCGTTGTTATTTTAGTTATAGTCGTCATGCAAAGCGCCACTGGTTTTCTGCCCATCGATAAAAAAGCAGATGTATCTTTAGACGGACAGGGCTGGCAGGAGGTTGTCATTTATCTGGATGAAGAAGGATATTTAGGGCGGGAAGATTTGTTCTTGTTTACCAATAAGTGGTACACGGGAGGTGAATTGGCGTTTGCTGTCGGGGGCAAGGCGCTTGTGACCGTTTTAAACGAAAAATCCCCCCACGCTTTTGCCTTCTGGAATGACACTCAAGAGCTTTTAGGACAGGATGGTCTCTTCATCAGCACCGACCGCTATCCTTTTCAGCCGGTCGATCTTTATGAAGATGTTTTTACAGATTATGAAATAGTGGGTTCGATCAGCACCTATCGCAGGGGGCGGGAAGCACAGATTTTTTCGATCTGGTTATGCCGGGATCTACAGCAGGCATTTCCTAATCCCTACCTGAAATACCCGTTGAAGCGCCTCAGGTAACGATTTCCTTAAGCTTGATTCAGCTCAGCTTCGGCTGAAAGCCCTTCCAATAGTCGGACAACCTTATCAATTTCTATCTTTAATTGGTCAAATTGTGACGCAGCGCCTTCCAGGTTACCTTCTCTTCCCATTTGTTCTAATTTAAATGCGGCTTCTGTAGCTTCCTGCAATCCGAAATTACTGACAGCTCCTTTCAAGGAATGTGCTGCCTGGTCAAGAGTTGTGGCGTCGTTTTGATCGATGGCGCTTTGGATTGACGTTATCAGTTCAGTATGTGTTTCCAGGAATATCTCCGCTATTTCCAGGAGGAGTTCCCTATCACCACTGAAATTATCGAGAAGTGTATTAGGGTTGCAGGGTTCAACAGGCGCTGACGATATTTCTTCCCGGAAGCAATTGGTCTCATCATCTGATGTTGTCGAGAGTAATGTATCTATCGTATCGAACAGTTCCTGAGCTTGTATCGGTTTTGCGACGTACGCATCCATTCCGGCAATCAGGAATCGCTCTTTATCTCCCTTCATGGCATGCGCCGTCATGGCAATGATGGGGATGTGAGTATCGGATTCCTGTTCCAACTCCCGTATTTTTCCGGTAGCTTCAACGCCATCCATTTCCGGCATCTGCACATCCATGATGATCAGGTCGAAATTCCTGTCGGCAGGATTACCAAGCAGATTGACAGCTTCCTTACCATTGTTCGCTACCGTAACTTTATGTCCCCATTTTTCGAGCAACCTCACCGCCAACCTTTGGTTGACCAGGTTATCTTCAGCCAGAAGGATATCGAAGATACGGTTATTTTCTCTAATCGCATGGCGAGTGACCAGTGAGGGATCCACGATAGTACTGCTTCCCCGACCAACAACAGCCAACATGGTCTCTAATAATTCGAATTGCTTGATTGGTTTAGTCAAATAGCCGGTAATACCTAACTTTTTGCATTTCAGAGCATCGCCGCGCTGTCCAACGGATGTCAGCATGATGATATGAATGTGCTTTAGTTCTGGATCTTTTTTAATGCGCCGCGCTAATTCAAAGCCGCTGATACCCGGCATATTCTGGTCCACCAGCGCCAACTTGATGTCTTTTCCATCTGGCACGTTTTGTTTAAGATAGTTGAAGGCATCGTATCCGCTTTCCTGGGCGACCGGAACTACTCCCCAACTACGCAGCAGTTTGACCAGGAAGCGCAGATTAGTTTGATTGTCATCTACGATTGCAACCGGTAATTGATTTAAAATGGACCGATCGATATCTAACTTTGGTGAACTCTTTTTGGGCTGCAGTTCAAATCTCGCGGTAAACCAGAACGTGCTTCCCACACCCTCCCGGCTTTCGACCACGATATCTCCACCGTGCATTTGTGCAAGCTGCTTGGTAATCGCAAGTCCAAGACCCGTGCCGCCGTATCTGCGTGTGGTCGATCCATCTGCTTGAGTGAAATGCTCGAAGACATCATCAATGCGGTCAGCTGGAATACCGATGCCTGTATCTTTAACTTCAAACTTCACCAAGATATTATTTTCCAGAGCTTTCTCCAGGTGGGCGTAAAGCAGGACTTCTCCCTCTTCAGTGAATTTGATAGCGTTTCCCAAGAGGTTCAGCAGCACCTGGCGCACTCGCCCAGGATCGCCCACCACCTGAGTTGGAACCTGGGGATCGACGAAGCAATGGAATTCGAGGTTTCTATCGCGTGCTTTCTGCGCTAATATATCGCCGACATTTTCAACCGTTGAAAGCAGGTCAAAGTCGATAAATTCGAGATCCAGTTTACCTGCCTCTATTTTGGAGAAATCTAAAATATCGTTAATCAAATTCAGCAGCGACGAGCCACTCTTGTAGATAGTATCTACGAAATCCTGCTGTTCACTTTCCAGCTTTTCATCCATCAATAGCTGTGCAAAACCGATAATTGCGTTTAAGGGTGTCCGGATTTCATGACTCATGTTTGCCAGGAATTCGCCCTTCGCTTCACTCGACATTTCAGCCTGCCGCGCCATCTGTTCAGCATATGCCAGGGTATCGATTAATTCGAGATTTGTCTGATCGGCTTTTGCCTTGGCCAATCTGAGGCTCTCTTCCGCTCGCTTTCTCTCGTTAATATCGGCCCGCAGATTCCCGACCATCACCGCCAGTGATTGTCCTAAAAGATCATCACCGGAGGCGATGGGGATTTCCGTTTCCAGATTTCCTCTGGCAATTTGATCCGCGGCTTCCGTTTTAATGCGATGTGCCTGGATCATATTACGATAAGCTTCAGCGAGTCTGCCTATCTCGTCATGCGATGTGTAATTTATAGTCTGTTTTATATCACCTCTGGAAATAGCTTCGGTTACATCAGTAATACTCTGCAGCGGTTGGGTAATAGATCGAATGATGACACTCGAAACAATACCAAGAATGGCGATAAAGAGGATGATCAGAGCGCTGATAATAATCTGTTGTATTCTCTGGGTTGCCCGTGCGTTGTCCATTGCAATAACCATTTTCAGGTACTGTTTGGCCGTCGCATCTTTCAGTTTGATCTGGAGCTCATCATAAAGAAGATTCATTAAAGTAATATCAGCATAAAGCGCTTCATCGAAATGGCCATTAATCAACATTATAGTGGCGCTTCGAGCCAGGTAATAATATTGTTGAAAAGCCTCGATTAATTCATCGCTTAATTGCTGATCAAGACTGTTGTTATTCATTGAGGTGTAGTCAAGCAACCTGGAATAAACGAGACTCAATGAATCTGCTTCCCATACCGCGTCTTCATCACTAGTCGAAAAAGCGCCCAGCAATGTGTTGCGGACCGACGTCGATATCTTATCCAGACGGTGGCATAACTCCAATGACTCAAAATGTTCATGTTCAAGCTGTTCGAGCATTGCAATATTCTTGTGGCCTACGATTCGTGTAACCACAAAAATGAACGCGAAAGCGATTAAGGCCAGCAGGGGAATGAGGTATATTTTATGTTTGAATTTCATTTAGACCCGAGTCTTAATCAATGAAAATCCGTTTAACAGAACCAGTGATTTTATTTTCTGGGGCGTATCCAATAGCTCCTGGTGTCTCGGCAACGAAGCGAACCAGTTCATCTAACGTTTCAAAGTTTTTCAAGGGTATTCCCTTCCCTGTAAATATCATCTGTTTCCAATAACTCTCGAACTGATAGTCAGACTTTTTCAAGACGGTTCTCAGAAACTCTTCACGGAGCGTACCGGACTGCAGCATCACCGGAATGATATCATCGCCATTGGGCCAGACCGTCCGCTTGCCCAGGTAAATGTTTCTCAAAACAGTATGATCCAAAGAATCTTGAGAAACCGAATTATTCGCGATAATAACATAATCTGCCGCTTCTGCAGGCAAGCTCAACAGGACAATCGTCGAAATCAGAATAATCAGGTTCAGAAATTTTGGTCTCATATTAAATAGACTCCATATCAACGACGTTGACTAAAAACTGAATTGGGCGCCGAAGGAGATGAGATTTGTTTTGGTATTCAGCTCATCGTTGTCAATGGTGTTGCTATAATCCTCAGGTAATGCGAATCGGTTACCATCAACTCTGTGGTACGCCAATTTCAAAACAAAGTCGGGGCAGAACCAATAGTTGATACCAAATCCCAAGTCATTATGCTCCAGCAGTGAGGAGGATTCCCCTTCTTCCATCCCTTCAACATCGATGTCAGCCCAATCATAACGTGATGCAGCTTGCCAATGATCAGTAATTTTGTACGCGATCTCCAGATATGCCGCATTTGTTAGGGTTAGTTCTTTCTGGTTACTAATGCCATATTCACTGCGAACCGACCATTTATCAGAAAGGAACTCTGCATGCACACCATAGGTTAGATAATCGCCAAATGAACTTTCCGCTTCACCTGAATCTTCATCTGCTTTTGTTTTTCCTGCGTAGGCAGAAATTCCAAAACTCAAGCCCTGTAGAGGTGGTAGAACGGTCAGCCTTCCCCCTATTACATCCGTAACGATCAAGGCTGATTCATGTGAAGAGCCCATTTCTACGCTTTTTTCTTCCAACGAGAAAGGTTCTTCTAATGCGATCGCTCCCCCATATAAATCATAGTTTATCCCCCAATCATTCTCCACAGTGAAAAAACCATTAAATCCCATACCGCAGTAAGATTCTGCGGCAAAACCGGTGTTCCCGTACAATCCCCGAGGAAGTGAAAACATCGGCCGAATCGTTCCGACGTCAAAGATCTCGGCGTAGATTCCAAAGGGCTGCTTCACTTTACCGATAACGAAGTTGATTGCGTCAGAAAAATTCCAGTGTGCAAATGCGAAGTCCAACTCGAGTTCCATCTCGCCTGAGTTCAATACCCAATAGACTTGAGTCGGTATCGTTAGATTCTCATTGGGCGAGGCAGTGACGTTCAGAGCAAAGTTGCTGGTGTAATAATCCCCCTCTTCACTTCCTGTCAAGTAACGGTTGCCATCAGTCTTTCCATACCCCCATGCTCCGAAACCGTGTATAGCTACCTCCTGGCTGTGAGCCAGAAGAGTCAGTGTAACTATGGCAAGCAGTGATGCTTTAATTAATCGGGACATGATGGCTTTCACCTGATTACTTAGCTCCCTGATATTTTCCGTAAATTGCAAAGCTGCTTAGATCATTTCGAAATCGCCTGACTTTAATAATTTCTTGAGCTAATTTGATGCCCGGCAGCATACCCCAAAAAGCAACCTTTGGGGCTGCAGACCGTGCAGCAATCTGTTCCCGTTAAAAATACATCATCATCAGGTGAACAGCAAATGGATTCAGGTCTATGTTAAGCGGATGATAAATAATTGGCTATAAAGGGATAATTTTACCCCTCTTGCAGGCTTGAAAATAAGGGAAATGGGGCGATTTTAAGATTTTTTTTACAAGCATAGCTGTAATGCCGATGATTTTGATAAATCTTTTTCCTGCGTTGACATTCTCGGGGAACGCCTAAATCTTAGCTTGACAGAAGATAGAGTATTGATTTGAGGGGCCGCGAATCAGCTTTGCCGGGAATTACCCAGGTCGTCCTGAGAGGGCGGAATTTTGCGGGGAAAGTATTAAATTTCAGGGTTTCTTTGGTAGATACAATGTCATGGCAAGCTTATGAAAGCTTTCGCATCCAGCACGAGGAATTGACTGTCGCGGCCCAGCAGCGGGTCTAAGCGGAGAACCTGAACGTCTGGGTTGCAGAGCATGAAAGTGGAAAGGTTCGCCAGAATCTGCGAGAGGACTTCAGGGTTAATATAAAAATCAGACTTTTCATCGATCAGCATGGGATAACAGCGCAATGATCGCAATTTGTTCATCAGCTCATGCTCCTCAGCGGGGCAAGCTACAGTGGCAACATCATGGTATAATGACGTGTAAGCTCCCGCTAACCCAAATGCCATAATGGGACCGAGGACTTCATCCTGACGAGCCTCCACAATGAATTCCAACCCTGGTGGTATCATACGCTGTAGAACGTAGTCATAAGCAGAGAATTCGGCATTGAACTGCTGCCAGACTTGTCGTAATTCATCTTCATCCACGATGTTCAGCGCCACCCCGCCAAGTTCCTGCTTGTTATGGATTTCTGGGGCCAGAATCTTCAAGGCCAGAGGAAAACCCAAGTCCACCGCGGCGTGTAGAGTTGTACTGTAAATCTTAACCGGCTGCTCATCGATGACGGGTATGCCATATTCCAGCAGGGCTTTCTTGACGACAGTTTCGGGTAGAAATCCGAAACTATGAGCATGCAGATATTCTTTCAGTGTCACCGATGAATTGCAGCGATATTCAACACGCTTTTCGCCGCGAGAAAGTCTGATTGCACTCAGGCTAATCAGAGCCTTAACCGCTTGAATCGCCTGTTCAGACTCCTGCAGCGAGAAAGAGAAAGGATCTATCAAGGTCAAATTGTTGTGGAGAATCAAACAGGAAATACCTGCTGTCTGCATTGCGGAAAATGAAGGCAGGCATGAGGATAATGATGCAGTATCACTCAACGCCAGCAACAGACAATCACAGGATTTGGGTGAAACTTCAGAGATGATGGAGGTGATATTAGAGGGGCTGGCAACCGTGTAGAATTGAATCGGTAAATCATGAGCTGCGCAGCTACTCAGCACCATTTGCCCGATTAAATTATCATCACAGATCAGAGCTGTCCGAGATCCTGCTGGGATGGGCGATTGACACAGTAATCTCAGCACATTCAGAAATGCCGCGAATTGATCCAGTCGAAGAGCGCCTGCACTTGTTAGTCTTGCAGTCAGGCAGTCAGAGTGGGATAAAATAGTTCCTGCAGAGAAAGGGTCTACCTTTACTGGTGCGCTGCTGTTTTCCAGCAGAAAGACTAAAACCGCTGTATTCTTGCTGAGCTCCTCAATTGCTGTCAAAATATCGACCGAAAGTTCATCCTCGCGCAGCATGACTCCCACACATTTAACTTCAAGTGAAATTCCCTCATCTGTTAAGTCGGAAAGCGGTATAAGGGCACAGAAGTTCTGGCTGCATTGAGGTTGCAAGGCAGATTTTATAGTGGCAGCAAATGCATCTTCGCTGGTATAAACGATGAGGCATTCAGTTTGTAAGGAACTTTGTATTGCTAAGTCACTGTCAGTCACGGTCTTCTTTTCTCTTCACGAATTCACTTGGCGATTTAAATCTTATTAATAATATACATGTATAACATTGGAATTACAACACAAAAAGACGAATCCAACAGGGGAAATTAAGAAATCGGAGTCTCGTGACTTGAATGGCAGCCGATGTAAACATTCTGAATGGTAGACGGCACCTTTTTACTTGACTATCGATGGGTTAAGGTCTATATTAATTGTTACGAAACCTTTAATTCATAATTTGTTAGTAATCAAGCACTTCGAATTCTAAAATAACCTATAATTTTCCATGAGCTTCGTTCATCTGCACACCCACTCGGATTACTCTCTCTTAGATGGCTCGGCAAAAGTCAAGGATCTGGTCGCGGCCGCTAAGAATTTAGGCATGTCAGCAATCGCATTGACAGATCACGGCAATTTGTTTGGCGCCATCGAATTCTATCAGCAGGCTCAAAAAGCAGGGATAAAGCCGATCATCGGAGCTGAATTGTATATGGCTCCCGGCTCTCGATTTGAAAAACGGGGATCTGGTGGAGGGATCCGTGACGCTTCCTTCCATCTTCTCTTTCTGGCCAAGGATAGCGCCGGTTATCATAACCTGATCAAGCTCAGTTCCATCGGCTACCTTGAGGGATTTTATTATCGCCCCAGAATCGATTGGGAGGTTCTGCAGAAGCATCATGAGGGTTTGATCTGTCTGAGCGCTTGTTTGAAGGGTCAAATTCCGCAGTATCTGATTCAAGACAGAGACGCCGAAGCAGAAAAGACGGCGCGCCGGTTTAAGGATCTTTTCGGCGATGATTTTTATCTGGAAATTCAGAATCACGGCATCAACGAGGAAGGTATTGCGCTAAAAGCATCCATCAAGCTTGGAAGGAAACTCGATATCCCTCTGGTAGCAACTAACGATGTACACTATTTGAGCAAAGAGGACGACGAAGCGCACGACGCGTTGCTCTGTATTCAATCCGGTAAAACTCTGGCTGACACTGAGAGAATGCGGTTTTCGGGTGCGGGTTACCACATGCGCACGCCCAAAGAGATGGCTGCGTTGTTCTCCGAATTACCGGAGAGCATTAAGATGACGGAAGCAATCGCAGAGAAGTGCAACCTTGAATTGGAATTCGGGACACAGCACTATCCTGAATTTCCGATTCCAGCCAAAGAAGGCGAAACGACGCTTGACGAATATTTCGAAAAGGTAGCATTGCGGGGGTTGGGTTGGCGCTATGACGATCCAACAGAGACAGCCCGGCAACGATTGAATCATGAAATCGCCACGATAAAGCAGTTGGGATTTTCAGGTTACTTCCTGATTGTAAAGGATTTCATCGATTTTGCCAGAGAACGGAAGATCCCCGTGGGGCCCGGTCGTGGATCGGCAGCGGGAAGTCTGGTATCCTACTGCATGGGCATCACGAACATCGATCCACTGAAATATGATCTACTGTTTGAACGTTTCCTGAATCCAGAACGCGTATCGCCGCCCGATATCGATATCGACTTTTCTGATAACCGTCGTGCGGAAGTCATCGATTATGTGCGCGAGAAGTACGGCTCAGAATCGGTGACGCAGATCATCACCTTTGGTAAAATGCTGGCTAAGGCTGTGGTGCGTGACGTTGGCCGTGTGATGGGCGTTCCCTACAGCGACGTTGATCGGTTGGCGAAACTGATTCCGCCGATTTTAGGAATGACCCTGGATCGCGCAATGGTTGAAGCGCCTGAATTCAAAGCGCTGGTGGGATCGGATGAGAACAATAAGAAACTGCTGCGCATCAGTAAAACTTTGGAAGGAGTCCACCGCAACGCGTCCACGCACGCTGCCGGCGTCGTCATCGCCCCAGGCGATTTGATGGAATATGTGCCGCTCTTCAAGGCTGCGGAAACAGGTGAAACCACCACACAGTGGGATATGAAATGGCTGGACGCGGTGGGATTGCTGAAGATGGATTTCTTAGGATTGCGGACGCTGACGGTCATTGAAGATACTCTGGTGATGCTGCGGGACAAGGGGATCGAAATCGATCTGGAAAACCTGCCCATGAACGATCAGGATACTTTCAACCTTTTTGGTGGGAAAGGCACAGTCGGTGTTTTCCAATTTGAAAGTTCCGGCATGAAGGAAAACCTGGCCAAACTGCAGCCGGAGAGGCTGGAAGACCTGATTGCCATGAACGCGCTATACCGTCCTGGCCCGATGCAGATGATCGACACCTATATCAAGCGCAAGCACGGGAAAGAGAAAATTGAGTATCTGCATGAAAAACTGAGACCCATCCTGGAAGAGACGTATGGTATCATCGTCTACCAGGAGCAGGTGATTCGCATTGCTTCGGACATCGGTGGATTTTCGCTGGGGAAAGCAGACATCCTGCGCCGGGCTATGGGCAAGAAGAAGATCGACGTAATGCAGCGTATGAAGGGTGAATTCATAAAAGGCGCTGAGGAAAAAGGCGTTTCTGCCAAGTGTGCCAACGAGATTTACGATCTAATCGAACGGTTTGCTTCTTATGGATTCAATAAAAGCCATGCGGCTGGATATGCACTGATTGCCTATCAAACCGCTTATCTTAAAGCCCATTATCCCGCCGAATTCATGGCGGCCTGCTTGAGTTCAGAAATGGGCGATACTGACCGCATCGTCATATTAATCGATGAGTGCAGGCGTTTGAAGTTAAAAATCTGGCCGCCCGATATCAATGCCAGTTATGCGAAGTTCACAGAGGAAGATGGATCGATCCGATTTGGTCTGTGTGCGATTAAGGGGATCGGACTGGGAGCGATCGAACAATTAGTGGCTGGTCGAGAGGAGCTGGGTGATTTTCATTCACTATATGATATAGCGGAACGCGTCGATGGACAGAAGGTCAACCGTAAAGTTCTGGAAAGTCTGGTTCATTCCGGCGCATGTGACAGTTTAGGAGGCCATCGCGCGCAATATAAAGCCGCCATCGATGACGTCCTGCGCTATGGACAGCAGGCACGGGAAGATCGCAACAGTAACCAGGAATCTCTGTTTGGTCCGGAATCTTCTGTCAATGAGCCCATCACGCGGCTGGATTATCCCCAGGTAGAAGAGTGGAGTAAAACAGAAGAACAGATGCATGAGAAGGAAGCGCTGGGGTTTTTCCTGACCACGCATCCGCTGGAACCCTATCGCCTGGAAGTGGCCAACTTTTCCGATCTTCCCATCAGCGACCTGGAACAGGCATCCGACTCCCAGCCGATTCGCTTAGCGGGTTATGTTTCAGAAATCAAGCGTTTGACAGATAAAAAGGGACGCCCACTGGCCTTTGTGACCTTAGTCGATTTCAATGCCTCCGTGGAGCTGATTTTCTTCGCTGACGTGCTTGAAAGAGTCGGACAGGTCGTGCAGAAAGATGCCACCATTATCGTAGAGGGGCGTTGTTCCACACGGGAAAACGAAGCTTTAAAGATAATCGCTGAAGAAGCGTTTCCTCTGGAGACTGCCAGAACGCGTCTGACGGAAGGTCTGGAGATCGTCATAGAGCAAGCTAACACCCAGCCAAACTTAGCGGAACAGATCGAACGAGTCTGTATGCAGTATCCCGGGACCGTGCCGCTTTACATTCGGCTGCGCAGCGACAATAACGGAGAAAGGCGATACTTATCTGAAAACTTCCAGTTGAAGATCGGCAGTCAACTGATCAGTCGTTTAGGTCAACTGGTGGGTGAAAACAACGTGCGATTACTGGCAGGAGGTTACCATGGTAATGGCCGCACCAACGGCAGACCCAATTCCCACTGATGATAACGTCATCTGTATACAGTGCGTCAAATCCCGCTTCCCGGATCCCCAGGAACAGTGCTATAAATTCGGTGGCTTAATCTGCACGGAGGACAATAGCAACGTAGAGAAATACCAGACCTGCAAATTCCCTCCGGGGGCGGCGGTCAGGCGAGTTTAAAGAGAAATATCGATTTCAGTATTTCATGTCCGATCCAGACACATACCGTACAATTGCCAAACCGGGTCAAAGCGAACTGCGCATCAAAGCGTCCCGCTTCTTCGGCTTTGCTGAAAACGTGAAGACAGCAGAGGACGCAGACGAACACCGCACACTGTTGAAAAAACGGTATTACGATGCCGCTCACCAGCCATTCGCTTATCGACTGATTGACGGCACCGTGCGCTCTTCCGATGACGGCGAACCCAAAGGCACATCCGGCTCCTCCATCCTGAAACAGATCAAAAATGCACAACTCAACAATGTCCAAGTTGTAGTGATACGCTACTTTGGCGGAACAAAGCTGGGTAAAGGCGGCTTAGCCCGTGCTTTTTCAGAAGCTGCGCAATTAGCCCTGGATGACGCACTAATCGAATCTGTCCAGATCACCAGGAGGCTGGAACTTACGCTGCCGCACGAAGCAGTCAATACCGCCAAACAGATTATGGCACAATTCGACGCCGAGATCGAAACCATTAATTACAGTGAAAAAGCATACCTTCTTTATGTTGTTCCTCAAAACCGGTATAATGATTGCATGAATGCAATAATAGAGCGATTCGGTGAGGGAGTCGTGTCGTGATAAATCCAGAAATCCTGCTGATCATTCTATTCCTGGTATTGTCCGCCTATTTCTCGGGAACAGAGACAGTCTTTTTAACTGTCAACCGTATTCGTCTGGAAGGATTCCTGCACCGCAACCGTCGCGGAGCAAAATCGGCCGCCTGGTTTCTGAATCGCCCCTCAAGGTTTATTCTGACCACGTTAGTCGGCACAAATCTGGCGAATATCGCTTTAACAACGGTTTTAACGGCCTATCTATTGGAACGCGGCGTTCCAGCCGGTTGGATTTTGCCAATCGATGCTCTATTGATCCTGATATTCGGTGAGATTCTCCCCAAATCGCTGGGTAGGGATTTGGCAGATCCCGCATCGCTCTGGATCGCGCCGATATTGCGAGTCTTCCGCTTCTTTCTCTTTCCATTGAATCGGTCGGCGAGGTTTATCACGTCTCTGGTGTTAAAAATGTTCGGTGTTGACTCTGAGGAGGTGCAACGATTTTTTACTAAACGGGATCTGGAAGTACTGATCCAAGAAAGTGCTGCGACCGGCATGATTCCGTCTCATCGGGAGTCGACGATCACCAGAATTCTGCATTTCAGATCGTTGTGCGCTCGAGACGTCATGACGCCCAGAACAGAAATCGTGGCGCTGCATAAATCGGACACCATTGAGGATCTACGTAAGAATGCTCTGAGCACAGGATATTCGAAGTTCCCTGTATATGAGGAGGATATCGACCACATCGTTGGAGTGGTTTACACGAGGGACATCTTTGACAAACCGGAAACGCTGGAAAAAATCGTACGCCCGATACAATTTTTCCCGGATCAGAAGAAAGCCTGGACGATTTTAAAAGAATTGCGCAGATTACGCCAATCCAGCGCCATGATCGTGGATGAATGGGGCGGCACTGCAGGCTTAGTCACGATGGAAGATCTGCTTGAAGAGCTGACCGGTGAAATCGAAGATGAATACGATCCTGCCCGTCTGCAGGTTCAGGAACTGGGTGAAAATCGTTGGATGGTGTCCGCCAGGATGGAGGTGGACGAACTCATCGAGACCTATAGCATCCCTATTCCTCAAGGAGAATACGAGACCATCGGCGGCTACCTGAATTTCGAGCTTGGACGGATCCTAAAAGCAGGTGAAAAGTTTACCTTGGGTGAATTCCATTTTGAAATCGCCAAGGCTACCAAAACACGTATACGAGTTATCATTCTGGAAAAAATTGAATCGGGGAAAGACACCTGAACAATATGATATTCCTATCGAAAATATTAAGGGGGATTCATATAGAGCTCATCATCT
>JAHJDJ010000271.1 GCA_018812585.1 bacterium | reverse complement strand
TCGCCGTATGAATGTCATCCCCTGACTTGAACGCGGAGATCAGCTCCTCGTCACCGGAGATGTGAGCCACCAGTCGCAGTTCGATCTGCGAATAATCCGCGGACAGCAGTAGTTGCGACGATTTCCCGGGAATGAACGCTCTGCGGATCTGTCCGCCCAATTCCGTGCGGATGGGGATATTCTGCAGGTTCGGATCGGAGCTGGAGAGGCGGCCGGTCGCGGCGACAGTCTGATTGAAGGAGGTATGCCCCCGCCCCGTCACAGGATTGATCATCTGCGGCAGAGCATCCACGTAGGTCGATTTCAGCTTCTGGTACTGGCGATACTCCAGCAGTTTCTCTGGGAGAGGGTGCACCAGAGCCAGCTTTTCAAGTACGTCAACGTCGGTGGAATAGCCTGTTTTCGTCTTCTTGACCGGCTTCAATCCCAGGTTTTCAAACAGCACTTCCTGCAACTGCTTCGTCGAATTTATATTGAATTCGCTGCCGGCCATTGCGTAAATTTGATCGGTCAAAGCCTGCATCTGGCTGCCCATCTCAGTGGACATCTCCTTCAGCAGTTTGCGATCCAGGGCGACGCCGTTGTATTCCATCTCCAGCAGTACCGGCAGTAGAGGCAGTTCCAGTTCATCGAACAGCGCGGCAACGTTGTTCTCTTGCAGTTTATTTTTCAGCAGAAGCGAGAGCCTGCGGGCGATATCGGCATCTTCGCAGGCGTAAAGAGAGACTGTTTCGACTGGAACCTCAGCCATGCTTATCTGCTTCTGACCCCTTCCGATCAGATCCGAAGTGGGGGTCTTTTTGAAGTTCAGGTATTCCAGCGCCAGCGAATCGATGTTGTGCTGCCGCCGGGATGGATCGATCAGGTAGCTGGCGATCATGGAATCGAAGACGATTCCTTTCAGGTTGACGCCGTAACAGCGCAGCACCAGAGCATCATATTTCAGGTTCTGGCCGCACTTCAGGATGATCTCATTTTCCAGCAGTGGCCGCAGTTTATCCAGCACCCATTGAGTCTCCCCGAATACCAACTGTCCCAGCCGCGTGATGCCCTTTTCTTCTTCGGGAAAGAAGCCGCCGTTGACCGGCACGTAAAACGCCTCAGCATCTTTAATGGCGAAGGAGAAACCGACCAGTTCCGCGGCCATGGGAAATTTCGAGGTCGATTCCAGATCGAAAGAAACCAGGTCAGATTCTGAAAGCTTTTCGATCAGCTCGGTCAGCTTTTCTTCTGATGTGATGGTCTGATAATCCAGCTCTTCCGGTTTTGCGCTTTGTTCAAGATCCAGGCGGTCTATTAAGCTGGTGAACCCGCATCTCTTATAGAATTCCAGCAGCTTTTCTTTGTCCGGTTGTTCCCGGACTAACGCTTCAAAATTGATCTCCACAGGAACGTTTACATCGATGGTCACCAATTCTCGCGACAACCGCGCCTGATCCGCGAATTCGAGCAGGTTCTTCTGTAACGCGGGTTTCGACACTTCGGCGGCTCTGGCCAGAACCTCATCCATTGAACCGAACTCGTTGATAAGCTGTGCGGCGGTTTTGTCGCCGACCTTGGGAACACCGGGAATGTTATCAGAGGAGTCACCCTTCAGCCCCATATAGTCGATGATTTTTTCGGGAGACACACCCCATTTTTCCTGCACAGCGGCGGCATCCATGACGTTCATGCCGCTGCCCTGCCGTTCGGGAACCAGCAGTTTGATCTTATCATTGACCAACTGACCAAAGTCTTTATCGCCGCTTAGAATAAGGACATCATACCCCTGGTCTGCGGCGTTTTTCGCCAAGGTCCCGATGATATCGTCCGCTTCAAAGCCCACCTGTTCAAGCGTTTCAAAGCCGAACGCCGCGGAGAGTTGCTTGATTCCTTCCAACTGATCTGCCAATTCATCCGGCATTTTCTGTCGGGTGGCTTTATAGTCAGCGAAGATTTTATGGCGGAAGGTCGGTTCTTTGGTATCGAAGATACAGGCTACGGCGTCGAGGTCATTTCGATGCAGCAGACTGTGAAGGAAAAGAGCCACTCCGTAAGTGGCTCCTAAAGGTTGTCCATTCGGACCGGTCAATCCCACGCGTGCAAAAGCGAAATGCGTGCGGTAAACCAGCGCCGAACCATCGATTAAGTATAAGGTCGGCATGGATTATCTTCTTATAATCGAGGTCAACAGAATAGCTGTTTGCAATTCTCCATCGCCCGCACAGCCATCTCCTCGAACGCAGTGCCGTTCGGTTCCAGATCGAGGGTCAGATCTCCGTGGTAGCGATAACGACGCAGCGCCTGCACTGCTCGATTGATATCCAGATGTCCCTGGCCGGGGATCAGGTGGTTATGCTGATTTCGTTCGGCATCGCTGATGTGTGCAGAAACGATGAAGGACGCCCACTCCGCGATCACCTCGTCAACATTGCCTTCTGTGCAGGCACAGTGGGAAACATTCAAATCCAATCCCAGGGGCAGTCCGGTCATTCGGTTCGCCATCTGGGAAAACTCATAGAGACCGTGGATTACCGTATCCGGCTCGGGGTCGACTGCAATGATCAGACCTATCTCCTGAGCATGATGAAGCAGATCCGACAGGAGCGTAGTCGTTTGACGACCGTCGGGATCCGAACTTTGCGGCGCCGTGCAGATCAGCAGCAGATTCGTGCCCAGACTCAGAGCGACTTCCATCCCCTTCTTCAAGGAATCCAATGATTGGGAGAGATTCTGCTCATCAGCGCACCGATAACTCATGGCACTGACGCACAGGTTATTGTCTTCCAGGGCAGATTTCAGTTTCTGCAGACGGCTTCCACTAAGAGCTGCAGGATCCAGGTCTGGGTGATTCAGGCTGAATTCTAGTGAGTGATAACCAGTTTGTGCCAGCAATTGTATCGTTTTCTCCAGCGGCCAGTCGTGCTGGCTGGAGATCCGGTAACCCAGCCGGCCAAGTTCATCAGAGGGGTTATAGTCCTGGGGGTGCATCTTTTCCTCTCGTGCGATTCCTTACCTGCATATCATCTGCGGCATGAGGGAATAACGCCTCGATATGCGTTGCTAAAATAAAGGTAGAGGATATAGAATCTTATTGAGGTGAGCGGAAAGACTGAATCGGATGTTACAACAGCTCAGACGACTTGCCTGAAAGAACTTGTAGCGCTCCAGTTAATTAACTCGCAGGAAAGAAAAGATATGGGAAATGGTGAACCTGTCCCCAAACAACTCCTAAAATGAACATTATTTAATGTAATAAATTTCCCGCAATTTGTCAAGCATTATTTGGTCTGCATGAAAAATACCCAAAAGCTTATTATTATTATAATTATTGACAAAATTGTTGTTGCTATTTAGTAATTGACAATTTAAAATACAGCATTTTGCAAATGATTGAACAAAAACTTCACTTCATTTGCGTCTTGACTCAGCACAAAAATTTCCCTATATTGTTAAGCTTATAAACATTCACTTAGTGATAGGAGAGTTCCTTTGTCTGCTGATAAGATCAGAAACATCGCCCTGATAGGGCACTCAGCATCTGGGAAGACGTCGATTTCGGAAGCGATGCTTTTCGCCATGGGTGCAGTTGATCGGCTGGGTAAAGTCGAAGAAGGCAATACTTCTTCGGATTATCAGAAGGATGAGATTGAGCGTCAGATTTCAATTTCAGCCACCCCTCTTTACGGAACCTACTCAGGGAACAAGATAAATATCATCGACACTCCGGGATTTCCTGACTTCAATACTGAGATACAGTTCGCGTTCAAGGTGGCTGAAGCGGCATTGACCGTGGTCGATAGTTTAGCCGGCCCCGAAGTCGGCACGGAATTGGCGTGGAAAAGCGCTGAAGCCAATAATTTGCCACGCGCGATTTTCATTAATCGCCTGGATAAAGAACACACCTCCTTCGATAAGGCTATAAACAGCTTAAAGGAGATGTTCGGCGGCGGTGTTGTGCCTCTGCAGTTTCCGGTGAATGAAGGTCCGGCGTTTGACCGGATCGTGGATCTGGTCCAAGGCAAGATAATTGTGTATAAGAGTGGTGCGGCAAAAGGCAGCGTGGAAGACGTTCCTGCCAACCTGGCTGATAAAGTTGAAGAAATGCGATCAGAACTGTTTGAGGCCATTGCCGAAAATGATGAAGAACTGTTGGATATCTTCTGCGAAACGGGCGAATTGACTCCAGAACAGATGCAGTCAGGTCTTTTGAAAGGATTTGTGAGTGGTACTCTGTTCCCGGTGCTCTGTGGATCGGCAACCAGAACGATCGGCGTAGACAGACTGCTGGACCTCATCGTCAAAATGTTCCCCTCTGCAGCGACTCGCACTGAAATCATCGGCGCTAAACTCGATTCCGATGAAGAGATCAAGCGCGGCGCTGACGATGCTTCACCCACCGCTTATGTCTTCAAGACCGTCAGTGAGCAGCATTTAGGTGAATTATCGTTCTTCCGCGTCTTCTCCGGCACCATCAAATCGGGCAGCGATATCCACAACGCCAATCAGAGGCAGAACGAAAAAATTAGTCAGCTTTACGCCATGTCCGGAAAAACCCGATCAAATGTCGATGCAGTCGAAACGGGCGACATCGGCGCAGTCGTGAAACTGAAAGGGACTCACACAGGCGATACTCTATGTGAGGCTCGAAATTCCATTATACTGCCGTCTGTCACTATCCCTGATCCGATTTATCGTGTGGCGGTGAGCCCAAAAGCCAAGGGCGACGAAGAAAAGCTGTCCACTGGCTTCCAGGCTTTGCATGCCGAGGATCCTTCGTTCTTTGCTTCTTATGATCCTGAATTAAAGCAGACCATCGTGGCAGGCCAGGGCGAAATGCACTTAAACGTCATTTTAGCGCGTTTGAAGGATAAATTCGGCGTCGACGTGACTACCGATCAGCCGCGTATTCCCTACCGCGAAACGATCCGCAAGCCGGCTGAAGGTCAAGGCAAATACAAGAAGCAGACCGGCGGCCGCGGGCAATACGGCGACGTCTGGCTGCGTCTGGAACCGCGCGACGCGGGCAGTGCGGATCCGCTGGAATTCGTCGATGGTATCGTCGGCGGCGTCGTTCCCGGGAAATTTATCCCTGCAGCCGAGAAGGGCGTGCGCGGCGCCATGGAAGACGGCGCTATCGCCGGTTATTCGGTGGTCGGCATAAAGGTCACCCTTTATGACGGCTCTTTCCATGCCGTCGACTCGTCAGAAATGGCCTTTAAAATCGCAGCTTCGATGGGCTTCAAGAAGGTCTTCAAGATGTGCCAGCCGATAATTTTAGAACCGATCTATGACATCATCGTCACAGTTCCGGAAGAGTACATGGGCGACGTCATGGGTGACATTTCAGGCCGCCGCGGCAAGATTTCCGGGATGGATGCTGATGGTAAATTCCAGATCATCCGGGCGAAAGTGCCGCTGGCCGAGTTACACACCTACTCGATCCAGTTGCGTTCCATGACCTCTGGACGCGGTATTTTCCGTATGAAATTCAGCCATTATGATCCAGTGCCTCAAGACGTTCAGGCTAAACTGGTAGCTGATTACGATGCACGTAAAGAAGAAGGGGCGCTTTAAGCGCCTCTTTTTTTTAGGGGTAGATGAAATGGCTGCAGGGAACACATATCGGGGTTAACATAAGTAAAAACCCCGTCGTTGCTTCCATCTCTATCTCTGGGAAAAAATTCTTTTGGCTTTCTCATTATTACTCTCATACCATGCCCCTCTGCTCTCAATGTACCCTCCCATCCGACGTCGCCGGCATCACCCTTGATGATCGCGGCGTCTGCAATCAATGTAGAACTCATCACGCCATACACTATCATGGGGAAGCGAAATTAATCCAGATCCTCGATGCCTGCAGAGACCGCGACAAGACGTACGACTGCATGGTTAATATCAGCGGCGGGCGGGACAGTACCTACACCTTGCTCTCACTGGTAAAAGATCACCATCTGCGCGTTTTAGCCGTCAATTATGCCAACCCATTCACAGATCCTCAGGCGATAAAAAATATCCAAAATACTATTCGCATCTTGGGTGTCGATTTTGTACAATTTAGCTTAAAGAAGAAGCTTCACGAAAACATTCTTCGCAACAATATCCTCACCTGGTTCAAGAATCCTTCACCTGCGATGGTCCCGGCTATCTGCATTGGCTGCAAGATCATCTGGCCGAAAATGTTGAAGATTGCCAGGCAGAAGCGGATCCGTTGCATCGTTAATGGCGGCAATCCCTTCGAATACACTTCATTTAAAAAAGAACTATTAGGGGTTGCCGATGGCGCTGACCTGAAGTCTACATATTTCAGCAATTTCACCGGATTATTGATTCAGGCCAGCAAAAACTCAGGCTATTTAAATCCACGTTTTCTCGGTCCAACTCTGCAGGGATATCTATTCGGAAATCCTTACGCAATCGGTTCACGTTTGATGGCCAGGAATATCACCTTCTTAGATTTCTTCCATTACGTCCCCTGGCGAGAAAACGATGTTCTGGCGCGCATTCAAGAGGAACTTGAATGGGATTTCCCTAAGGATCTTCAATCTACCTGGCGCTTCGACTGTGAAATTGCACATCTTAAGGACTACATGTACAAGATGACCTTGGGTATGACTGAGAAGGATGATTTTTACGCCAAGCTGATTCGGGAGGGTCAAATCTCCCGCTATGAAGCCATCCAGCGGCTGGAAAAAGAGAATCGCATCCCTATAGATCGAGTTAATAAATTACTTGAAAAAGTCGACCTAAAGCATTTACAGATCACCAGAGAAGATCCTATAATATGAATGACGACAACAAAACCGAAGCGCATGATAAATTAGGTAAAATAAGCGAGGGTCGTTTGTGGGCTCCCTGGCGCATGAAATACATCCAGGCTGCTGCTGACGGCGAAGAGGAAGAGTGCTTTTTATGCACCAATCCCGCGGTCGATGATTCTCCGGCAAACCTGATTCTGCACCGCGATGAGCACTGTTTTATCATTATGAATCTATATCCCTATAACAACGGTCACCTGATGGTCGCGCCTTACCGGCATGAACAGAATTTTCTACATTTGACCGACGGGGAATTAATGGAAACCCTGAAGCTGACTCAAATGTGTATGCAGGCGCTGGATATGACCATGCATCCGCACGGTTATAATGTCGGCTGGAATCTGGGGCGGATTGCCGGCGCGGGCGTAGAAGAACATCTGCATCAGCATATCGTGCCGCGCTGGAATGGCGATACCAACTTTATGCCGGTCACCGCAGAGACTAAAGTCATATCGGAAAGCTTGCATGAGGGATGGACGAGATTAAAAGAGGCTTTTGACAGCTTAAGAACGGCATGAGACGGGAAGTAAAAGCTAATAAAAAATATTGGGATGAGTTAGCGAAAATCCATTATAATTCTTATCATCTGGATAAGCTGCGGAAGGGTGGAATCAGTTTAGATTCAATCCAGACAGAGGAACTAGGTGATATTTCCAATAAGAAGCTCTTACATTTACAATGTCACATTGGCAGCGATTCACTGTCGTTGGTGCGGTTGGGCGCTGAAGTGACGGCGATTGATCTTTCACCTAAGTCCATTGAGTATGCTATTCGTCTGAGCAAAGAGTTGGGATTACCGGCTCGTTTCATTGAGTGTGAGCTGTATGATGCTCCCCAGCATGTTCAGGAACAGTTTGATATCGTCTACATTTCTCAGGGAGCGATCTGCTGGCTGCACGATCTGGCTGCGTGGGCGAAACTGATCTTTGACTTTTTAAATCCAGGCGGTTTTCTATATATCATGGATACTCACCCCGTGCTTTACAGCCTGGAAGAAAAGCAGGGGAAACTCGATTTCGAGTATTCCTATTTTCATAACGAAGAACCCCTGCAGACGGGTGGTGAGCCTGATTACGCTGATGCCAGCTTTGTCTCGGAGAATCCGACGTATGAATGGATCTGGCCTATCAGTGACATTCTCAACGCTCTGATCGCGGCGGGGCTGCGCATCGAATTTTTCAACGAGTACGATAGAATTTTTTATAAGGCTCTGGATAGTATGGTACAGGATGAAGATGGCTGGTGGGTTCTACCGAACCATCGTGGGAAGATCCCTCTGACTTTTACACTAAAGGCTTTTAAGCCATAAGATTGATATGATTATAATCAATCAGGGTGACGTCACTGAATCGGATTTCGAAGCCATCGTCAACGCGGCGAACAACGATCTGATTCTGGGCAGCGGGGTGGCCGGTGCGATCAGGATGAAGGGTGGTCCTGCGATTCAGGAAGACTGCGACCGGCTTTCGCCCATCGCAGTGGGTGAAGCGGCAATTACCGGCGGCGGCAATCTAAAAGCGAAGTATGTCATCCACGCGGCCAGTATGGGCTTTTCGCAGCCGACGACAGCAGTGACATTGAAAGCATCGACTGAGGCTTCGCTGCGGATCTGCGCGGAACGAGAAATTGCCAGCGTCGCGTTTCCGGCTTTAGGGACCGGGGTGTCCGGATTTTCTACCGAGCAGTGCGCGGAGATCATGCTCAAAACAGCGAAAATTCATTTAGATAACAACGACTACCCCAAGCAGATTGAATTCGTGCTTTGGGATGATAAGACCTACAATGTTTTCAAAGAGATTTACAACAGCTTATAGAGGTTTAAACCTCACAACCAGGAGTAAAAACTGTGGCTGAAGACATCATCAAATTAACTCCACCTATTACCGACGAGATCGTCGCATCGTTAAAAGCGGGCGACCGGGTCAGCATCACCGGCGTCATCTATTCTGCCCGGGATGCAGCGCATAAACGCCTGGTCGATCTGATTGAAAAGGGTGAAGAATTACCCATCGACATTAAGGGTCAAATCATCTATTACATGGGGCCATCCCCCGCCAAACCGGGGCATGCCATCGGTTCAGCCGGCCCCACTACTTCTTACCGCATGGACGCTTACAGTCCAACTTTAAACGAGCATGGGTTAAAAGGCGCCATTGGTAAGGGGGCGCGCGGACCGGAAGTCGTGGAAGCCATGAAAAAGTATAAAGGCGTCTATTTCACCGCCACCGGTGGAGCTGCCGCGCTCATTTCACAATCAATCAAGAAGGCTGATATTGTCGCTTACGAAGATCTTGGCGCTGAAGCGATTCGCCGTTTGGAAGTGGAAGACTTTCGGTGTATCGTGGCGCAGGATTGTCACGGAGGTAACTACTACGAAATCGGCGTCAATGAGTATCGGCGAGATTAAGGCAACTAGCCTTAATACCTCTTGTTCTGCAAACTACTACTAGAAATGACCGCCCCCGGTGCGAGGATTTTAAAAAACAAATCCTTGACGCGGGGGCATCTTTGTTATCGCTATAAATTTCACAAAATATAAACTAATGAAAAACGACAACCTGCAGAACGATGATTCAAGGATAGACCCATCATCGGTTTTCTTTAAGGCGTGGATCGCACTTTGCCTCATCTATCCGCTGACGATTCTGGTTTCCATCGCCGCCACGAATCTGATTCTGGTTCCCATCGTTATCGGAGCCATCGTTTTTCGCCGGGAATTTACCGATGCAAGCCTGAAAACATTCTCTGTTCTGGTACTGGCATATCTGGTCTGGTCGTTAATCGCGGTCATGCTGTCACCTTACGATCATCACTGGTCTTCCTGGGTAGAAGAGCGGTCGGTCTTTTTAGCGATCCTTCCCGGTCTGGTGATCGGCTCTGATATAAAGCGGGTGATCAGGTCATTTCGCTACGTTTCAGTTTATCTGTTTATCATTGCGATTTACGCCACTCTGCAGTATTGGTCGGGCATCAACTGGGTGGACGGTAAAGCGCTGCATATCTCGCAAAATCATTTTCGTGCGCAGGGACTGCAGAATAACGCCCTGACTTTTGCAGGGATGATTGCTCTTTCTATGCCACTGACTGTGGCAGTTTGGAGACAGAACTCAATCGTATCAGGCCTTGCGATTCTTTCCGGCGCCTTCTCCGGTTTGGCTTCGATGTCTCGCGCTATTATGCTTGGGTTTATTGGCGGTGGATCACTGATAACGTTGTTGGGGACAAACCGATTCCGCATATTTGGTGCACTTCTGGTTGTATTAATGCTGGTTCTGCCTCGCACTCTATTTGTTTCCCGCATGGGTGAAAAAGATGAGACTCGATTGTACATTTATAAAAGCACCGTTGAGATCATCAAGCATCACGCTTTGACGGGTGTGGGTGAAAACAACTGGCGGCCGGCGTTTGCAAAATATGGTCTGGAGTACGACCATAAGAATTGGCCGCCAACTCACGCGCACAGCGATATTTTGACCTGCACCGTCGAAAACGGTTTGATCGGGACTCTAATCTTCCTAGCGCTGTGGGGGTATATCATGTCCGCCATCCTGAAATCACTATTGCGATCAAAGGAGCTGCGAAGAGACATTTTGGCGGGAATTTTCACATCGCTGGCGATGATTCTGTTTGCTGGATTGTTCCAGAATTTTCAAACGGACGCCGAAAACGCACTGCTGCTCTGGTTTGTCGTGGGGATGGGGATGAGATTGGCAATCAACACAGATATGATCAAGGGAGATCAATGACCCTCCTCACCCAAATTGGCGTGCTGGAAATCGCTTTTTCTGCCGTGATCTTACCGGTGGGATTGCTGAAGCCGTTCCAGGACAAGCTGGTGAAGGATCGCAAGCAGCTTCTGCAGGCGCACCTGGATTATTTCTTCATGGGCATTCTGCTGATACTGGCGGGGTCGATCCTGCAGCCGCTCGCCTCCTGGATCGAGCCGGTGCTGATCTTCGGCAGCGTCTGCAATCCCACAGTGTTCATGATTAATTCAGTTGCTCCCGATCTGCCGCAGAATCCAGTGTACCGGTTGTTTATCCTGGCTTCCTGCGGAGCTGTCGCGCTAGCTTGGGTGGGTATCGTAATTGGAGTGATTGTGTGAGCGCGCTGCGTTCTACCCATGAGCCCTGCAAGGGCTTGGAACCTCTGGCCCAGTCCTTCAGGGCGGGTAGAGTCGGGAAGACGAGTGAGTAGCCCGTAGTCGGGATCGTCCCTGATCCCGACAGCACGGGAATGACATAGAAAGGATGTTCATTTGAAAAAGAACTTAGTTATCACTGTTTTTATTACCATTTGCTGCTTGATTCTATCCTGTACTGATAGCGATTCACCGAATGGTTCGGGCAATCAAGAGCCACCTGCAACACTCTGGACGCAGTACTATGGCAGCCCTCAATCGGGCTACGGGGAGGAAGTCCTGCAAACCGATGATGGCGTTTTTTTGTTGCTCGGTTCGAACCAGATCTCCGAGGGTTATGAAACGTGGCTGCTAAAAACCGACCAGAACGGGGATTCTCTGTGGAAGCATACATTCGACCTTGGATCATCTGCGCACGGTTTTAGCATCCAGCCCACCCTGGACGACGGATATGTTATAACGGGTCAATACGATTTATACGGGAACTGGTCCGACATCTTCCTGCTGAAAACTGATGGATTCGGCAATGAACTCTGGCATCAGGTTTATGCGGAGGGAGACTCTGCGGGAACACAGGGAACAGATATCCTGGTCACTCCGGATGGCGGTTACCTCATCGCAGCCACCTATCACTATAGTCCGTACAATGTAGAACACATCTTCGCCACCTGGCTGTTAAAAACAGATTCCGATGGAGATTCTATGTGGTGCCAGGTATTTGAAGATCGGTTAGCGCAGAGTATCCTGCAGGCATCGGACGGGAATTATGTTGTGGCAGGTTATAGTGTGCCAGATGTCAGTGATTTCTGGCTCATGAAAACAGATCCTGAGGGCGAATTAGTTTGGAGCCAAACTTACCACTTTGAGGAATCCAATTATGCCTATTGTGTAGAGGAGACTCAAGATGGCGGATACATTGTCAGCGGGTGGTGCGGCGACTTTCCTCCTGAGGCTGATTATTGCCTGTTGAAGACTGATACTGACGGCAACGAGATGTGGCACCGGACCTTCAGCGAATTGGATGTTAATATTGGGATCTGCGCGCGCCCGACCAGTGATGGGGGAATCATTTTCTCGGGACACACCGGTACGAGCTTTTATGGGGGAGATTATGACATCATGGTCATCAAGACGAATGCCTGGGGATTTGAGCAGTGGCGTAAAATATTAGATCTCGATGTGAATAACGCCACTGGCAGTATATTAGAGACTGTGGATGGCGGTTATATCATTTCCGGACTCGCCGGGAATATGGCCATGCTGGTCAGGTTGGAAGGGGAATAGGGGGTTGTTGGGGTAGCACCCGAATAAATGTCGGGTGCTCAAGGGTAACATCCAAGTCATTGAAATGACTGAGGTTGACTTGGAAATGAATTCCAGGCTACAAACCTGCAGTCCACTGAAGTGGACGCGTTCTGCACGGGGTCAGGGACAATTATAGGTGCCGGAATGTCGTGGAAGAAGGAATAGATAGGTGCGTAACTTGTACTTAAGTATAGGTTGTATTATGAAAAAGCTCACATTATTGATAATTGCGACCAGCATTCTGCTGACAGGCTGCAATGACAGCAGCAATAACTCAAATTCGTCCCAGGATGCACCCGGCATTGCGTGGGAAAAAACGTATGAAATCGGGATGACAAATCTGGGCGCATACGTAGTTCCCGCTGATGACGGCGGTTTCACCACTTCAATTGAGTACTTTGACAATCAATCGCTGCTGAATTGTACGATCTTAAAAACCGGAAGCACTGGTGACTCGCTCTGGGTTACGACTCTTGATGGTGAGATGATATGCAGGGATTTCCGCACCACTTCCGATGGCGGTTATGTGTTAGTCGGTATAATCGTGGTATGGCCCGGCATGACGACTGACCTCAAATTATTCAAGCTTGATATGAATGGTCTTGTGGTTTGGCAGCAAACTTTCCAAAGTCCTTGGGGGGCCGCAATAGGAACCAGTATCATTGAGACAATTGACGGTGGCTATACGATTGGAGTAGGCACTTCAACTGCGGGTCAGTCCCTGAGTTCAGAGCTACATAGTTATTTATTGAAAACTGATGCAGGAGGAGATTCTCTCTGGTCGATTTTCTTAGAGAATATAGCGGCTACTGCTATACTGGAAACTACTTCAGATTGTTATGCTATTGCCGGAGTTACGGATCCGGAAGGGAGTAGTGACCGTGCGCTTAACTTACTTCAGCTTGATGACAGTCAGGCTGTTCAATGGAGTAAAAGTTGGGATATAGGTGAATATGAATTCCCTTCCGAGTTGCTAAGAACCTTCGATGGTGGTTTTGCTATCGGTGGCTCAATAATGAGCAATTTGGAACAGCAGGATTTATTCCTCCTGAAAACCAATTCAGAGGGAGATTTGCAGTGGCAGCGATTTTATCATGACGATGACTTAAACTACATTAGAGGTTGTTTCCTGATGGACGATGGCGGCTATGCATTTGCGGGCAGCAGCACACCGAGCGACTATACAGATACCCAAGCGTTAGCGATTCGGACTAACAGCATGGGTTTTGAACTCTGGCGTTACCGTTCTGATTACGGCAATATTCAAGTTTATGATGCCTGCACTGCTCCAGATGGCGGCATCGTTTTCACCGGCATAAACAACGGCGAATCCTGGTTGATGAAGTTGGAAGGGGAGTGAGGGGGAATAAGCACCCGGGAATGAATTCCCGGGCTACGAACCTGCAGTCCACTGAAGTGGACGCGTTCTGCACGGGGTCAGGGACGACCCCGAGTACGGAGAAACGTACTAAGCACAGCATCAGTGGTTTCAACCACTTTACATAAAATTTGGACATAGGATTTTAATCCTATGCTACTAAGCTGTAAAATAACAATCATTTCTAAATACAACCTGGAGGCAACATGCGCTATAAGTGGAAAACCGGTATGTGGGCGTTTGTCCTGCATCGAGCGACGGGGCTGGGGCTGGCGATCTACCTGCTCATGCACATCAACGTGGTCAGCAGCCTGCACAATCCCGAAAGCTTCGATCAGGTCATGGCGTTCTTAAGCCAGCCCCTTTTCCGGATTCTGGAATTGGGGTTATTGTTCGCGGTTATTTATCATTCCTTAAACGGTGTGCGCGTCTTCCTGATCGATTTCTTCAATATGACGAAGTCGCACGCTAAAATTTTCTGGGTGTTAGCCGTTATCGGATGCGTCATCTTTGTTCTGGGCGCTTATCCGATGCTGCATCACGCGGGAATCCTCTAACGAAAGGAGCACTCATGGAACGCGGAATTGGCAGCGGTGGAGCGTTCGCCTGGTTCTTTCAGAGGATATCAGGCGTCTTTCTACTAGCAGCTTTGCTGGCCCATTTCTGGGTCTTGCATTACAGCAGCGACGGTGAGATCACCTTCCAGATCGTGGCGCAGCGTTTAGCCACCCCGCTCTGGAAAACCATCGATCTGACCTTCCTGCTGTTTGCCATCATACACGGCTTTAACGGCTTCATTATGGCTATCCACGATTACGTCCACAGCAAAAATATCCGGCTTCTGCTGGTCGGCGCCGTCTGGATGGTGGGCATCATCATCGGCATCCTGGGGATGCTGACGATCATCACCTTCAAAGTTCCGGGAGGTGGCATATGATCGTCCATCAGCATGAAGTCGTCATTATCGGCGCGGGCTTAGCCGGATCGAGAGCGGCTATCGAAGTCGCCAAATCGGGCGCAGACTGCGCGGTGATATCAAAAATCTTCCCATCGAGATCTCACTCCGGCGCAGCACAGGGCGGCATGGGAGCATCGCTCGGCAACCAGGATGACGATAATTGGGAATTCCACATGTTCGACACCGTCAAAGGATCGGACTATTTAGG
>JAHJDJ010000270.1 GCA_018812585.1 bacterium | reverse complement strand
TGCATACCGGGCGTCTTCATTCCGGTGAAAATGGGAGACCGGCTGCTGCTGGATGGCGGGATATTAGAACCCGTGCCGATTTCACCGCTGATGGAGATGGGCGCTGAAACGACCATCGGCGTCAATCTTTTTGCCCGGCGCAGCTACCACAAACCTTCCAACGTAGCTGATCTGCTGATCAATGCGCTGGATATGATGATGGTGCATATCGCCCGGCTGCAATTGCAAGCCGCTGACCTGGTGGTAGAGCCCGATTTGGATAAATTCAACCTGGTCGATACCCGCCAGGTCCCAAAGCTTATTGAAATTGGTTACGCGGCAGCGAAGGAAGCTTTTGAGGGGGTTGTGTGATCGGTATTCATGACAGATTTGTCATCGGCGATGAATGGAAGATGGAAAATGGAAGAATGGAAGACTTCCCGTAGTCGGGGTGGTCTCGCACCCCGACCGTCGGGCTCAGGGACGAGCCCGACTACATAGACATAGGCGTGATTGTTGTGTATTAGCTTAGTTTGGTGGTGATATTGAGACTCATTATTTATAATATACAACGGAAGATAAGGAAAGTCAAGAGGTTTTTGGGAAAAGAATACAGGAGATAGAAGATAGGAGGGGGGATGATTCCGACCATTTGGGATCAGGGGGGATATAAACCAGAGCCGAAGGCATCTAGTGAACTCGAGGGTGAGAAAGAGGATTCGGTAATTCGCAACTGACTGCTGCTCTTGGCTTCGCTGGTTCCCTGCCTGTGCCTATGGTGCGTCCGCAGGGATTGTCCGTTGTGTCAGGTCCTGGTTCACATGATTTATCATGGGATGTGTGACCTGACACTTTTTTTTTGTTGATTTTCCATAATTAAAACTTGATTTTAGGGTGAGGAGGGGTTATATTGGGGGAGGAAATACTGAAGAGGATTAATAATGAGCATATCAGATATTGCAGCATGGTGGGGGGCGATTATTGCCTCCTTCGTTCTCATTTGGGATATTTTTAAATGGAGAAAATCTGGTCCAAAAACCATTGCAACAGCAAGAAGAGGATGGAAAACTTTTAACATTCCACAGACAGAAGGACACAAATTAATTCATGTTACTGCAACTAATACAGGCGATAGAGCTACAACCTTAACCGTCATGGGACTACATTGGTACCCTGAAGGATCCACGCTAGCTGATAAAACAAAAAGGCAAACTTATGTAGTGATGGGAATCCAGGGATTCGATAAAATTCCACAGAAAATTGAACCAGGTGATGTTTGGACGAACGTAATTATAGAGCATGAAAAGATAGCGCCTTTATTAACTAAAGGTATGTTAGTTGTTGCCTTAGGTTTCTCGCACGTGGAAGATGATGTCTTAGTTGGAATAAAATAATTAAGGAGGCCCATTATGCCTACAGAAGCGAAAACACAATTGTACAGTCACTACGAGGAAATTATCGAACGCATGAATGATGAATTCGACAGCCATACTTTTATCCATACACTCGCCCAGCAAGAACAAGGTTGGTACATTCGTGCCTTGAGGGAATATGTAGATTCAGATGCTCCATTCCGAACTCTACATGGTCAACTTGCAAAACAGCTTCACAATCCATCCTGAGATCGAATTAATCGATAGAAATCATCTCAGTGACGATATTTTCGACAAGCAAGTGCGCAATGCTCGGTGGCGTAAAAGAAGATAACCACTGTTATGTCGGGTTTTGTACCCCCCAGCCCCGCTGTGGTGAGTTTTACACCACCCCGTCAGGTCACATCCCGCTTGCGCGGAACAAGACCTGACGGAACAAATAGATTACGGAGAATCGATAACATGGAAATATTCAGGAGAATATAATGTATAAAAGAATGAATCTGGTTGCATTTGGGTTTTTGCTCCTGCTCATGGGTTGTACCACGACCGCTCCGGTTGTAGAAGTTTGGCAACCATGGACGAGGATAATAAACAGCGAAGGGATAATACCTTTGGGCTCGACTTTTTACCTAAATGTAAAAGGAACCACTGAACCATTAGTCGGCGAAGACGATTTACTGAATCATGAATTATATAACGTGATTACCTCTCGTCTTGAGCGAAGAGGATTCAGAGTAGATTCAACTGATTATGATTATAAGATACTACTTAAATACAACACAACATCGATCATTAAACGCTCATCGGTCTTTTCAAATTCATCAGAAAATTATTGGGGGTATTCCAGTTCACGAAATGTTGGATTTCTTGTCGCTCAAGCTATCAGTATAGCCTCAGCTAATGTCACCGAGTCAGTTCAAGTAACGAGGGATGAATTGAGATTCTTACATTCGATATCTTTGGAATTATTTAATTTGCAGAACGAACTTATTTGGATCGGTGAATCCAATTGGGATTCCAATAATATCGACATTATTACAGATAGTTTGCCTGCAATCCAAATCATATTAACGGATTTACCTAAGAGTGAGCAGCACATTCCGATTGTTAGAAAACTGAAATCTACACACATAAAGAATTATTATCGAACCAAATTGGAGAGAAGGTGGCTGGTAGGACCAGCGCTGCCATTTCGCATAACTTTTGATGAATACTTGACGAGTGGAGTTGGAAAATCCTGGCATTATTTCGGGTTCAAGGATCTCGATATTTTCCCTCTTTGTGTTGATCTAATTCAAACATCCGAATATGTCCTTCCCATCGGAAAGAAAGATTTCACCGATCCCTTCGATAGTAATCTATGGGGGACGGTCAAATTGGGAGGTCAGTATAAAACGCAGCCTCAGGGTGAACCTATAAATATCATAATAGTTTTAGTGGGGGCGAAAAGTGGCTACTTTGTGGATAAATGTTCCGTGGTTACAGATGATGAGTATCAATTGTTTAAGAGTCAATTAGACCAGTGGGAGCAATTTTTGAAAAATTACTATGACTTTTATAGATAATTTAATTAATTAGCCCAGCACCCCACCGCTGAGCGCTGGGTTAGTCAGTCGTCAGACAAGAATCAGCCTTAGGCTGACAAGTGTCTAACCTCCGTTAGCTCATTTCGGATCAGCGCAAGACCAACCCCTACGCGGTTTTCCGGGGGTATAAAACCCGCCAGAGGCGGACAAGCCCCCGGCTACTAACATGGATGATACTGGATTGATCGATAGCCTCCGAATCCACAAAAATAGCCGTAGGTTTTATACCTACGGGACTGAACCCCCATAATCCATAACCTACAACCCAAAACCTACAACCCAAAACCCACCAAACCACCTAGTGAACAGCGCCAGGCACCCCACCGCTTGCGGTGGGTGAGTCAGTCGTCAGACAAGAATGTCTGACCTCCGACCAAAAAATAAATCCGCCGGGCCACGCTCAGATCTGTCGAGTGCGCACCATTGGTATCGCTTCGCTAGAGACTCGACAGCACCCTAATCGGGACATGCCAAGGCATGTCCCTACATCCCCCATCCATCACATCCCCCCATCCATCACATCACCCCAACCACCACACCACCCCATGCAGAATCGCCACTGTATACAGACCCACAATCAGATCGTCGACCATGATGCCCCAGCCGCCGGGCAGCTTTTGGGATCCGTTCGCCGGGAAGGGCTTCCAGATATCCAGCGCGCGGAAGATCAGAAACCTGATAGTTCTTTCGTCAGACAGGAATGTCTGACCTCCGACTATAAAAAACAGCGCTGTCCACCGCCCTACGAATTCGTCCTTAAACGGCATTGTCGGGCTTTTTATATCATCAAATCTTCTACGATTTCAGCCAAATCATATTGACATCCTTACCAATCGGTCGTATATTAATAGCTTCCTGGCCTCACAGAGTATCTTTCGATGATCTAAATCGAGATTTCAACCATGAAGAAACTAATGCAGAATTTATCCATCTTTCTCGCGGTTATAGTGATCTCTACTATTGTTGCAGAAGGTTTGATTCGTGTTATCGCCCCACAACAGCTCCTCACCCCTGAACCGGGCATCTGGAAATATGACGATGCAGGTTTCCTTGTCCACCTCGCCTCAATTAACACCATGATAAATCACGGTGAGGGAACGCATCATTTCATCACCGATGAGAAGGGGTATCGTATCAATCACACCGCCACCGAATACAGTTCCACATCTCCTGATCTGGCCATTCTGGGAGTGGGCGATTCATTTCTGGAAGCTGTCTCAGTTGAAAACGAAGAAACCCTGCCTGAACTTATCGCCCGTGAGATCCACGCCAAGCATGGAACAACCTTCTATGTCGCTAACAACTCCTGTTCTGGCTGGTCGCCTTATTACTATTATATTCAAGCCAGAAACGCATTGGAAGAAAGGCGCTATGATCTCGGTATTGTATTGCTGTATACCGGAAACGATATCATCTCTCCAACTGACACGAGCGGAGTTCCAGAGCGAGAGCGACACCGTCAGAAAAAAAGAGCGAAATTCGGCACGAAAAGCTGGTTTATAGTCAACATCCTTAAGCCGGGTAAAACCTGGATGGAGTCACACTCTCATCTGTTCAACCTCGGTAAACGAGCCCTGTTTATGATACTCATTCGAGAAGGCAAGACACTCGGAGATATTCCCTTCTCTTTTTATCTGGAGAATTCCGATTCTGACATCTGGGAAGGAACTACTTTCTGGTGTAAAAAACTGTCCGCTGAATTTGCCAAGTATGACACACCTGTCTGTTTTATTATTATTCCAAACGTCTGGCAAGCGGAAGAGGAGCTATTCGACAACTACCTGAAATTTGCCAACATCGATCCTGCCGCCGTGGATATCGATCTGCCCAATAGAAAGCTGGCGGAACATTTCGATCGTGATTCTGTCTGGTATTGTGATCCCCTGGAATACATGCGTGAATGTTATGATCAAGGGGAACAATTGTTTGGTTCCATTGATCGCCACCTGTCCGCTCAGGGACACCAGAGACTGGCAGAATACTTTTTACCTGAGTCTGAGCGGGTTCTGTTGCAAAAGTTTGAAGAAAAGAGGCAGGAGGCAGGCGAATCTGAAGTGAAGTAAAATAAAACAGATTATCTCTAATGTCATTCTGTATGGGGTGAAGGCTCTCAATCTCAGTTCAGGATGACATTTTATGTTTGGGGAGTTGAGGATCTCAGAAAGTAGGTCTCTGTGACAAATTTGTCCGCCACTTCAGTGTGTCCGTCATATTTGTCATCCCGTCGTGCGGGGGAAAATCTTCGAGATGACAGATTTGTCATCGGCGATGAATGGAAGATGGAAAATGGAAGAATGGAAGACTTCCCGTAGTCGGGGTGGTCTCGCACCCCGACCGTCGGGCTCAGGGACGAGGCCGACTACATAGACATCGGCGTGATTGTTGTGTATCGGCTTAGTTTGGTGGTGATATTGAGGGGTATTATTTATAATATACAACAATAGATATGGAAAGTCAAGAGGTTTTTGGGAAAAGAATACAGGAGATAGAAGATAGGAGGGGAAGAAAGGGGGGAACGTGGTGGCAAGGATTCAGACTCCACCCACGTCTAGAGTATAACGGGGCCAAGCAGTAGCATTAAACACATCTTTTGTTGCTCCCGATGAATCTAAGAATAAGGCAGTACCGCAGATATTCATCTTTACTAGCCTGCTTAAAATGGACTTATAAAGCGCTTGGTAGGGCATTACTATTTTTATAAATGGATCTTTCCGCTTCTCATTAACAGGTAGAGCTTCGAGGTACCCCTCTAAATCTTTGAATTTCTGAAATTCGTCGTTATAATCAAGAGTATCACACAGGAAAGCGCCTTGTTGAACTATCATACGGGCGGAATATTTATTTGGATTAAGGATGAATCTGATAGAGTTTTTGTCTGGAACACCTCTTCCTGGGGGCTTACAGAATGTATCTACTTTCTCAAAAAATCTAGCATCACATTCCTCTATCCAGAAGCCGCTAGTACTTAAATCCCAAGCTTGCCGTAGCCTATAAGCCAATATATACCAAAAGTCGATGCAATAAAGGGCTACATGCCTTTCCTCATTTTTTGGTTCCGGTGTTAAACCTTGAACTTCAAACGCGAAATATAAACCAATATAAGGTGAACGTGTAAAGTCAATGAGGGGTGATGGAACTCCCCAATGTCGCGCATATTCCCACCAATCAGATTTGGTAAAATTATCCTTAGGTAATTTACCAACTCTAACCAATCCTGATTTGAATTTTTTAATAATAGTGTCCATATCCTTTATGACGAATTCATCCGAGGGAGGCCTATTGGATGCATATTCATAAAACCTGAAGTATGTGGAGCGTAACCTGAAATAGCTATCTGGTTGACCTCTAAATACATATCTATAGTCCAAGGATTCGATCGTTTGAAATACTTCCTCAAGACTGTTTAATTCAAGCGTTTTAATACCCACTTTGTTCTCCTTAATCAATTAAAAGTAAAATTATTTCTCCCCCGTCCTTAACCACTTCAACAGGTCATCAAAAGCTTCCTTGTACTTGTCGCGATGCTTCCAGCCTGTGAAATTGCCAATATTTCTCTGCCTACGGAGTTTGGATGCCCAGGCAACGTCGGTCTCGATGAAAGAATCATCAATGCAAAATGGGATAATGACTCGCTTCTCACCTTTTCGCTCCCTCTCGAGAGCTGCCTCAACCTCATCCTTTACCCATTCACTCCGGATGGAATTCTCTGAAAGCACAAGTAAAACTTTTTCACGATGTCGAATGGTCGCATCAATGAACTGATGTGTTTCTTCACCCCAGGGGAGGTCTTTCCTATCCAGCCAGCAGCGGACACCTTTGTCCTGTAGATCAGCATGTAGCCGATCTACAAACTCCTCGTCTTTGCGGGAGTAGCTTATAAAGCAGGTGAAGAATTCGATAGGCTGGTTCAACAAGGAGGGTAAATAATCTATGTATTGTTCAGGGAGGCCGATGCCACGTAGGAATTTCTTAGGGAGGGGCCAAGATTTTTTCAGTGTACGAAAATCTATTGTACTAGGACCATGATGGAAGCAATTTTCTAAATACTTTATTGATCGTAAATTAGTGTCTATGAGTTTCGTCTCGGAGAAATATGAACCTAAAAGATTCACATTGCACAATCTTGATTTATAGAAGAGAGCTGATATTAACATCGCCTCACTCAAATCGCAGTCAATTAACTCTGTATCGCCCAAATTTGCGTCATTAAGATTGGCATTTGACATATTGATACCTGAATACGAGAATACACCAAACATTGAACCGTAAAAACGGCAATAAGAGAGATTCAAACCTGTTAAATCTCTATGTAAAAGTAAAATTAAGGGGATGTGTTCCTCTGACAAATCTGGCTGAATTGAAGGATTTGCCTTCCTCCAATCATTCCAGACCTTCACCCCCTTCTTCAATATCTCAACATGCACAGGATTTGCCATGCTGTCCTCCTGTTTCCGTATCGGAGGGGCGTGCTCTGTCACGCCTTAAACCACCACAAGCGGACACGACAGAGCGTGTCCCTCCAAAAGGCGTGTCCCTCCAAAAGGCGTGTCCCTCCAAAAAATCAGATCAATCGAACCAGACCAATTCATTTATCTCGCCCTGGTAGGGCCATTCCTGGGGATCGGAACAGAGGTTTTTCCGAACAGGATTCAGTCGAATATACTGCCATTTGATCAAATAACTTTCTTCTCGCCTTAATTGTGTATCCCAAAAGGATCTTTGCCACAGAGGCTGTTCTTCGAGTGAAATCCAACTTCGCGAAATATGGGATTTCCAATACTGCACCCACCTATTGAGTGGATATGAATTCCAATCTTTCGGCGAACAGAAAAGATGTAAATGATCAGGCATGATTACATATCTTCCAACTAACCATTTATCAGCTTTTTGCCATGTATCAACAATCAGTTGATGCGCTACATTGCGACATAAAACAGGTTTACGTTTATCAGTACAGACTGTCAAGAAAATGATTGGAGGGCGATCCAACGGATGCCTCGGTGATAGGTGAACTGGCGATTTACGAGTCTTCATTTCTTTTTACCAGAAAGCGAGCAGGACACGATGGAACGTGTCCCTCCAATATCCTCATCGGAGGGGCATGCTCTGTCACGCCTCATAATCCTATTTAACGGACACGACAGAGCGTGTCCCTCCAAACGGCGTGTCCCGCCAAAAATCTACCCCACCCACCACACCACTCCATGCAATATCACTACCGTATAGACTCCCACGATCAGGTCATCGACCATGATGCCCCAGCCGCCGGGCAGCTTTTGGGATCCGTTCGCCGGAAATGGCTTCCAGACGTCCAGCGCGCGGAAGATCAGGAACGACGCCAGGATCACCCACCAGATCTGCGGCAGCATAAATAGAGCCACCCATTGCCCCACGAATTCGTCCCACACCGCCTGGCTGGGATCATGCCCGTAGATCTTCTCCATCTGCGTACAGACCGGTATCCCGATGGCAAACGTAATGGCGATAAACAGAAGTTGCCCGAGAGCAGTCATCTCGGGCAGCAACAGCCATATCCCCACGGCAACCGCGCTTCCAGCCGTCCCCGATGCCACCGGAGAATATCCTGAACCGAAGCCGCTGCCAATCAATTTTACGAGGAATTTCAATGCAACGTTATCCTTCTCAAGCTGTGTTCTTCTTCGCTTCGAAGCGATTGGAACTTAAGTAGAGTAATCCCGAAATCACCGTGACTATCATGCAGATAATGACCAGCACATGCACGATAATGCGAAGGGCTGCATCCCCGGGATAAAGCGCTCCAATTTGGGGGAACTGCATCGTCAACTGCCGGTAATTCAGCACGACCATGGTAAAAATCAGGGTGGTAAGCTGTGCTGTCGTCTTGGCTTTCCCCCAGCCGCTGGTGATGACCGGAGTCCCCCGCCAGACCGCCCAGAACCGTAATCCCGTGATGCCGATCTCCCGAATAGCAATGAGCGCCACCCAAATGGCCAGATAGGTGGCGATCCCGGCAAATTCATCCCGCATCACAAGGGCGGCAAAGACCGACAACGTCAGCGCTTTGTCTGCCAGCGGATCTGCAAACTTGCCAAACTGTGACACTAGATTATGCTTGCGCGCCATCCGCCCGTCAATGTGATCGGTGATCGCGGCAATGATAAACAGCAGGGTTGCCAGCATCTGCAAGACCAGACTATCCGCGAAAAAGAGCACGAGAATAATCGGCACCAGCAGTAAGCGTAAACCGGTGAGCATATTTGGTAAAGTCAACAGCATTTTTTATTTCGCTGCTTGAGGAGCTTTATCGCTTTTACCGCACAAGAACAAGAGTCGTTCCCAGTACTCGTCAACCTCTTGCTGCAGCAGATCGATAACGTGTCTGCTTTCAGGACGGAACAGATGCCGGAAACGCCCCTGCGTCTTGAGGAACTCTTCCACCGGCTTTTTCTCTTTGGGGAAGAAGTTCAGCTTCCATTTGCCGTGGTCGATCTCATAGCTCGGCCAGAAGCAGGTTTCGGCTGCCAGGCGCGATATATTGATCGTATTCTTTCCGTCATACTTCCAACCCGGCACGCACGGTGTCAGCACGTTGATGAACGCCGGACCTTCGACCTCCAGGGCGCGTTCAAATTTGCGGCTCAGGTCTTTCCAGTTATGCGCGCCAGCTTGAGCGACATAGGGAATGTGGTGCGCGGCCATGATAGCAGTCAAATCCTTGCGCTTGCCGACGCGTCCATAAGATTCGGACCCTACCGGCGTCGTGGTAGTGTTCGATCCCATCGGCGTCGATGAGGAGCGCTGGTTCCCGGTATTTTGATATGCCTCGTTGTCGTAACAGATGTAGACCATGTTATGGCCCCGTTCCATCGCTCCGGAAAGGGATTGCAGACCGATGTCATAGGTGCCACCATCACCGCCGAAAGCGATGAATTTGAAGTTTTCTTTGACCGCTCCGCGCTTCTTCAGCGCGCGGTAAGCGGCTTCCACGCCGGAAACCGTGGCAGCCACATTTTCGAAGGCATTGTGGATGAAACTGCATTTCCAGGCGGAGTAGGGATAGATTGTCGTTGATACTTCCAGACAGCCCGTCGAAGCGCCTACCACCAGGTGATCGTCGGTGCAGCGCAGCGCCAGTCGGGCTACATGAGGGACTCCGCAGCCCGGACACAACCTGTGACCACCGGTCAACCGCTCCGGTTTTAAAGCTAAGTCCTTGAGTTTCGCCATTATATCTCCGTTCTAATTTTTTTCAGATGAATTGATTCAGACTGTTGCCGGATCGTAATCTTCTTTCAGGTTCAAGTATCCGATCGCACGCTTCGGTTTGCCGGTTTTGACGGCATACAACAACTCGTCAAACGCCGACAGGATATGCTCCGGTTCGATCGGTTTGCCGCCCAGACCGTAGATGTAATTCAGGGTCATCGGCGTGGTATTTATGCCGTACATAGCGCAGCGGATATCGATGTTTACCGGGCCGCCCATGCCGCCATAAGCGATGGCGCGATCCATGACAATTAAACCCTTCAGCTTGGACAGCGCCTGGGCGATTTCAGCAGACGGGAAGGGCCGGTAAACGCGCAGTTTCAAGGCGCCAGCTTTGATTCCCTTATCTCGCAATTCGTCAACCACCATGCGAGCCGTCGCTGCTGTCGATCCCATGGAAACTACTGCATATTCAGCATCTTCCATCTGGTACAATTCGAAAAAGTCGTAACATTCTTCACCATCGAAGGTCTGCTTAAACTCCTTGCCTACGTCCAGGATGATCTGCGGCGAGGCATTGATGCCGTCCAACTGTTTGACCTTATGTTCAAAGTAGAAATCAGAGAAGTCCAGCGCGCCTAAGGTCATAGGTTTAGCAGCGTCCAGCAGCATGTAGGCTGGGTTGTATTCCCCGATGAACTTCTGCACGGCGGCATCATCATAAATGGTAACGTTTTCCACACCGTGACTGATGATAAACCCATCCAGACAGACCATCGCGGGTGTAAGGACGTTATGGTGCTCGGCAATGCGAATCGCCTGTATAGTATTCTCGTAGGCTTCCTGTGCATTCTCAGAAAATAAATGAATCCAGCCGCAATCCCGCGCGCCCATGGTATCGGAATGGTCGCCCTGAATGTTAATCGGACCGGACAAGTCGCGGTTGACCACCGGCATGACGATGGGCAGACGGTACGCGGATGCAATGCCTAAAATTTCCCACATCAGAGCCAGGCCGCAAGCCGCAGTTGCAGTCATGGAACGCGCTCCGGCAGCCTGCGATCCAACCGTAGCCGACATCGCCGAATGTTCCGATTCCACCAGAACCAACTCACAGTCGACCAGGCCGTCCGCCTTGAAATCGGCGAATTTCTGCATCATCGAGGTTTGCGGAGTAATCGGATATACAGCCACCACGTCAGGATTGATCTGACGCATGGCATGCGCTACCGCCTCGTTCCCCGTTAGTGCCAATAACTCAGGCATATCAGTTCCTCTATTTCAGTTTAGTTTTTGCTTAATTCAGTATATTGCTCTTAAATCAGGTCTCTTTCTTGACCATAATAATGGCCTTTTCCGGCTTGGTGGGGCATTCCACCGAACAGATTTCACACCCTTTGCAATGCACGTAATCGATACCAGTCACCTCACCCTTTTCATTGACCAGAATAGAGCTGTCCGGGCAGTACACCCAGCAGAACATGCATTGAATGCAGAGCTCGGCATTGAACACCGGCTTGAAGGTTCCCCAGGTCCCGGTTTCGTAATTTTCCGCGTTACCGGCTTCTTCTATCAGACCGCCCAGCGGGAGATCTTTATAGTTCGCATCGAAGTATTTCTTCATCATTCTGCCACGACCTCCTGGTAAGCGTCCAGGATCGACTGCACGTTACCCTCTAAAATCTCAGTCTTGAACTTCGTGCGGAACTTCACGCGGAAATCCTCTGCCACGCCGTTAGGATCCAGCATCTTCGTGGCGCCGATCAACGCGCCGATCATCGGTGTGTTGGGGATCGCTTTTCCTAAGTTCCGCAGTGAAATACCGGTAGCATCGACGGTAAACAGCTTACGCCCTTTTAACTTCATCATCTTGCGCACGTCCGCAGGTTTTGCCTGCGTATTGATGATCAACGTTCCGTCTTCGCTTAAACCCTCGGTGACGTCCACTGCGTCTAAGAGCGTCGCATCTAAAACGATCACCACGTCAGGCTCTGTGACCTGGTTATATTGCCGGATTTTCGTGTCAGAGATGCGCGTGAACGACTTCACCGGAGCGCCCTGCCGTTCGCTGCCATACTCCGGGAAAGCCTGAATGAACTTCCCCAGCGACATCGCCGATTCGGCCAGCACCTTGGATGCGGTTACCGCGCCCTGACCTCCGCGCCCATGCCACCGAATTTCCAGCATTTTCTTTCCTGTATCAGCCATATGTTCCTCTATGGATTGTGAGAATGTATGATAGGACTTTCCGGAGGTGTAAAACCCCCGGCTATTGTTGTGGATATTTGTCTTTTGTTTCAGTAGGGTTGACTAAGCGAAGCGCAGTCTACCACCTTTCATATTTCCTGGGGCGTCATGGTCCACACCGTGACGCTCTTCTTCTGTCATGGAATGGTCCATAGACAGCCAAGAGCCTCATAGTCGGGGTCGCTGTGCCGGTTGCATCCCTCGACATTCCTCCGTTGTCTCTATAGTCGGGGTCGCCCCGACCTTGA
>JAHJDJ010000269.1 GCA_018812585.1 bacterium | reverse complement strand
TTTTTACAAAAATATTTTCGCCTTGATACCGGCATCAATCTTACATCAATTACTTGCTCAATCTCATGTGTCTTTAAAAGATCAATTAAATCTTGAATGGTGCGGCCTTCATAACCAATGCTAAGAGCTTGAATTGACTCCATTTCTCCCTCCGAATCCTGTAATACTCGCCTTGATGCGTCTTTCCCTGTCAAGACAGTTACCATTTCAGTAAATTGACCTCATCGATGTTGATCGATTCCTTGTGGCGGAAGAGGACAACGATGATGGCTAAGCCGACCGCGACTTCCGCGGCGGCGACCACCATCGAAAAGAAGACGAAAATCTGGCCCGTGGCGTCTCCCCAGTGCCGTGCAAAGGCGATGAACGTCAGGTTGACGGCGTTCAGCATCAGTTCCACCGACGCCAGGATGATGATAGCGTTCTTGCGGGTCAGCACTCCAGCCACGCCGATGCAGAACAGGAACGCTCCCAGGACCAGGTAGTGATTTAGAGAGATGATCATGTATTTTGCCTTTAAAGAACTCTACTAAGATTAGTTCTATTATGGTTTGTCCAGATTTAACACTTTAATAAGCTTGTTTAATTTTCGCTTAATCCCTACAGGATGGATCTCGTGCTCCCATATTCTAATAACTTCCCAACCTTTCCTGGCTCCTGATAATTTCACCATCGAACCGCTTCATCCAGAGTTTTCTTTTCTGCTGAGTATTCTTGGGAGCATTTCTCCTGAAGATCCGCAATAGGTCCTTCCGGCCCAAAAACTCTGCCGCTGCGAAGACATCCCAAGCAGTATATTTTTTAATATCTCGCATGATGTTTGAGATGGTGTCTGTGCTTGGATCAATATTGATCATCCAGTGAAGCTGTGATGGCATGATGACATAGCCAAGCACTTTGAAGAAATGAGCGCAACCCTGATAGTACTTGATATTATCAACCAGAAGCTTGCAATATTTCTGATCGGAAAAGACAGGTGTGTAGTCAACCACAGAGGTCGTGATGAAAAAAGTACCTTCCTCGGTAAAATTGCTTCTCCCTCTCAAACCCATGTTAGTTCCAAATCTTATTTAGACAGTCGGATAAGTGGCACGGAATGGTCCATGCCACCCCAGGGAAATGATTTAGGACAGCATGTATGTGTTATGTTTTTAGTGATCTTGGTTTCCTGTCGGTTCCTTACGTTCTGGGCTAGCACGAACCACTCCAGGCCAACCCTAGAAAATCATGTATGCAATCTCGATTTCATGATTCCCCTCTTGTATAATTCCTCTGTCGAGGCATTGTCATTCGCTATAAGTGATTCAAATCCTTCGAATACAATGCTCATAGCTTCTGTAACTCTATGATTTGTCCCGCGCTGATCGAGCATGGAAAGAGCTGCCAATAATCTTTGACGAAAAACCGATATAGTGTCAACCTCATTAGTTTTTCTTCTCACTTCTTTACTCCTAAACGCTGGCACTCCAAGTAACTTGAGTTATTACTTGTTCTGTTTTTCTAAACTCCAATTTACTTTTAATAGGATTTCGATAGAGTTCCCAAAATGGGCTTTCCCTGAAATTCTTGACAATAAAAAGGAAATATCGATCTTTGAGTCGGTTCGCTACAGTATGCTCTTTTGCCGTCAAAGATATTGTTCCTGATATTCCTTCCAAACCCTTTACTTCAACACCCCAAAAACTTGAGGGAGATTCCATAATGAGCTTGAAATCAAAACCACACCCCATCATCGTTGTATTTAAAATTGAGCAGTCACTAAAAACGTCTATAGATCTATATACAGTCTCAAAATAACGCTCTGCCGCTTGACCAGTAAGTAGTCTTTTAGCAAAAGATTGTGACTTAATTCTTTTACGCTGAAATGGAAATTCTTCACCGATAAGATCAAGTTCCCCGTTCCTATATGTAAGAAGCTTGATAAGATTGGAGAAGTCATTAATATCCAACTTTCCGTATCTTTTATAAATATCATAACAATAGGCTCGCATAGGCCTGTTGTGCCATCCTTTACGCATGTTTGGGAAAATTGGATCAAACTCATCCCTGTAATTTTTAATACTTGCAGGTTTAGCTCCAAGGGCAAATCCCATGATGTTAAAGGCTTCTTTATAACTAGTAAAATCTAACTTGAATAATCCATCAGAATTGAATTTGGAGAAATACAAACCAATGAGAATAAGCTTGTCGCGCTTTTTTACCTTGTTCAGGTTTATATCCATTTCAGTCATTTGGTATTTAGGCTGATTAATCATTGATGTCTGAAGCTCCTGTTCGCAGGCCCAAAACCTCCCGCGGGTTTGAAACCCGCGGGAGGTTACCGCTATTTCGCTATTCCAGCATATATCTTTCAATGAGCTTACGGCTATTCACCTCATCCTTCTGATCTGCAACGAAGCGCTGACAAGCGTCAGAAACATTTCTTTCAAGTAAATCACTTAAAGGTTTCATAGGAATTGTGATTTTTGGCCAATCGAACAAGCAGGGTTCCCTAAATCCAACAATAAAAACCCTTTCTCTTTTTTGAGGAAGTCCAAAATCCAGTGCATTCAATATTTGCCAATCGACCTTATATCCCATATCAGTAATTACTTCGATAATCCTCGCAAAGGTCTTTCCCTTATTATGTCCTCGTAATAATTTCACATTTTCTAAGATAAAAGCCTTTGGTCTTTTTACTTCAAGAATTCTAGCAATATCAAAAAATAGAGTGCCCCTTGTGTCTTCAAAACCTTTCATCTTCCCAATTATACTAAACGGCTGGCAAGGAAAACCTGCTAATAGAATATCATGATCAGGAATGTCAGATGCGTTTTTCTTAGTAATATCCCCGTAAGGTAATTCACCGAAGTTTCCATGATAAACCTTCTGGCACTCTTCATCAATATCACTCGAAAACACGCATTCAACTGGAACTGACAACTTCTGACTTACTTGTTCTACTGCAAGTCTGAAGCCCCCAATTCCACAGAAGAGATCGATATATCTGATTGTAGAATTTTCCTCGATCATGAGTTCCTAGTTTTGGATTATCCGCTTATTTGAAAGTGACGCGAGATTATGCATCGCCTGATCTGACGACCAGACCTAAACCATTCAGCATTTCATTATTCCAGTTTTTTCTTCGCTAACACCACTGCTCCGATGATCGCCGCCAGCAGCAGGAAGCTGGCGATTTCAAAGGGGAGCAGATACGTAATGAACATCGATCTACCGATGCTCTCGACCGTGCCGTATTCCGCAGGGAGCTCTCGCAGGAAGCCGGAATCAGCCGGGATGGCGATGCTGCGCACCACCACCGCAATGGCAACCATGATGCCTCCAGCAACCAGCGCTCCGATAATTTTCAGCGCAGACACGCCGCCCTCCTGGATCTTAGAAAGATTCAGCAGCATGACCACAAAGAGGAAGAGCACCATGATGGCGCCTGCATAGACGATGATCTGAATGGCGGCCATGAACGGCGCCATCAGCATGACGTACAGCGCGGCTGTGGCAAACAACGCCAGAATGAGGAACATCACCGAGGCGATGGGGTTCTTTTTCAGGATCACCATTAACCCTGAAAAGATGGCGACAACCGCAAAGAGAATGAAGAAGAAAGTTTCCATATTTTTTAAACCTGAGGAGAGTTCCAGAATGATCTGAAAAGATATAGATTTCAAGCTTGTAAATCAATGACTTTATGCCCTTTTTTTCTCAAACTGGATAGAACAGAGAATAGCAGTTTCAGCAAAGGGTGGATGAATCAGGCAGAATGAATATTCTTATCCCCCGGCAACTCCGGGGGATCTTTATATTTACAATTGAGTATAATAAGCTCCTTAACGGGAAAATAAGAAGGGAAATGTTTCGCTTGACTATTTTGAAATTTTTTGGTATATTAACAGTTTTACTTGTTTTCATTCATCAATTAAAAACCACTAAAGGATTCTGGTACGGCAACTAACACAACAAAAAATCGTGAGTTAGAGCCCGATCTTGAGGTCGGAGTTCGTGAGCTGATCATTCGGTCGCAGGGGGGAGACCAGGAGGCTTTTCGCGAATTAGTGGACATGTACCGCACGCGCGTGGCGTCCATCGCCTATGGCTTGGTGAACAACTACGAAGATGCGCGCGATATTTCGCAGGAAGTTTTCATCAAAGTTTATCGCTCACTGGGCCGTTTTGACATCAAGAAGAAATTCTTTACCTGGCTCTACCGTCTGACAGTCAACGCGGCTATCGATTTTCTCCGCGCGAATAAAAAACGTGCTTACCAGGAGTCCATCGACACAGAAGATAGTTATACACAATATCCTGATAGTCGGCCCGATGGCGATATCAACCGCATCATTGAAGGCAGTGAACGCCAGGAAATTTTTTATAAGATTGTTGAAAATCTGAATCCTCGCCAGAAGATGGCCTTCCTACTCTGTGATCTGCAGGGATTACCTTCCGCTGAAGCTGCCGAAATCATAGATTGTCCTCAGGTTACACTGCGCTGGTATTTGCACGAAGCTCGCAAGAAAATTCGCGAAAAAATAGAATCCGATTACCCCGAATACTTCCTTCCCGGGAAAAAGTCCAAGGGGAAGAAAAAGGATGAGTAGCATCCAACAAGCCTCTTGTAATAAACGTATTTATTACGTATTTACAATAGGTTAAAGTCAATTTGTAAGTTTTAGAAAAATTTCACATATCGAAATTATGAGATCATTGGTCAGATGGAATAGGGAGTTACCATGAACTGTCAGAAAGTTCAGTCCTGCGTCCCTGATCTACACACCGGCGATTTAAGCCGTAAAATCCGTCTGCTGGTTATGGAGCATTTAGCTCAATGCGCCATTTGCCGCGACTCTGCCGACTCCTGGAACGGTTTCTGCCGGCTGGGAAAAGAGGCAAGTTTACCCCCGGCGGATTTGGACTGGAGCTCTTTTATTCAAGCTCTCGAGGCTGAATTCCGTGTAAGCCCCTTGCCTGCACAGAGGCGTTTCGACTGGGGCGCCGTCTGGACGTATCTGACCCGTGAACTTTGGAACTATCCGAGACGTTCCGCTCTGCGATGGGCTATGGCTGGAAGCTTTGCAGTACTTTTACTTTTAGGAGCAACACAAATCGTGCCTCGTTACCATGAACCGGTTTTACGCAGCAATCTTACGATTGGTGAGATGATTATCACCAATCATGAGGGCGGCAAGGTGTATTACAGCGGCTCTGCTATTGCTTTGACCTTCCATGAAGAGATCGACCTGGGAGCTGTGAGCCGACCAACATCAGCTTCACGCTGACAATTGACTATATTACCTGATAGCAGCAATGAACCCAATAACAAAACTCTTTAAAATCTGTGCCGTGATTGCCTTTTCAGGACTGCTCGGCCTTGCGTTAATTGGCTGTCAGAGCGATCCTCAGCAGAACTCTCTCGCGGCTTTAGAGCATTCCATACTGGAGATCGGTGAAAGTTGCGAGAATTCCATCGTCGTAATCGATACCAGACAACGCGAAGGTGATTCAGAAAGTCCCGATTCTTGTAACCATGCAGGCCGCATCGGTTCAGGGTTTGTCTATCGGATTGACGGTTATATCGTGACGACAGACGGAGTGCTGGAAGGCGCCCTTGATTATACCGTAACGACACAAAGCGGCAAACAGTATCGCGCCCGGTTAATCGGCCGGGATTTTGAGACGAACATTGCTGTGCTTAAGGTGGATGACCTGAATCTTGATCCGATTCCTCTAACTGAAAACGACAGCTCCAACGGCTGCATCGGAATACTGATGGGGAACACCTACTATTCCAATGGGTTATCCTGTTCCCTGGGATTGGTGAACCGAACCTGGATCACAGGCGGCGATTTTCTGGATAATAAACTCTACTCGATGCATATCGCCATTGCAGACGTCAATGGCGGCGCGCCCGTGGTTGATTCCAGAGGTCGCTTGATCGGTATTACCGAAGGGCATCTGGCGGGCAAAGAATGTCAGTGGACGCTGATCCCCTCATCAACGGTTCGTGCTGTTGCCGATCATTTAATCGATCAAGGAGAAATCCCGCGCGGGTGGTTCGGAATCGTTTCCGATCCACGCTGCGAGAACAAGCAGATCGCCAATCTTCTACAGCAATGGAAAGGTCGCGGCACGGTAGTATCTGAGGTCGTCCCGCAGAGTCCCGCAGATCGCTGTGCAATTGCTGTCGGGGACGTTATTGTGCGGTTTAACCAGGACGAAATCAACTGTTCCAGCGACTTGAGGGGACTGGTTACAGCATCAAAACCGGGATCTGAGGTTACTTTACAGATCGTCCGTGATGGTCAGAGAATCACGGTTGAAACGGAACTGGAAGCTCTGGCTGTAAAGCCCGACCGCAAGCGCCGCTGTTCCGGGCGCACAGTATAGAACCAACGTTAGAATTAAACTGACATTAAGCGGCTTCACGACCGCTTTTTTTAGTGGTTTTTCAAACAATTCATTGACTCAAGTTTTTTTTCTGGTTATATTAACTTTTTAATGCTAATCAAACCAGATGATCTGTTCAATAAATCTGCATAAATCCTTTCCCTGATGAAACATATTGCTGTATTTGCTTCTGGCCAAGGCTCTAATTTCAGATCTATCTATCAGCATGTCACTGAAACGAAACTTGCGGCCGAATTTTCACTGCTGGTCAGTGATAGAAAACACCCGGGCGCAGCGGATTTTGCTTACGAGCAGGGAATTCCTTTCCTTTACCTGAACCACAAGGCTTTTTCATCAACTGAGGAGTATGCCGAGCGGCTTATAAAGGAACTGCAGAAGCTGCAGGTTGACTGGATTATTTTAGCGGGATACCTGAAACTCATTCCCGCAGATGTGGTGAAAGCGTTTCGGCATCGCATCATGAACATTCACCCCGCTCTGCTTCCTTCTTTCGGCGGGCCGGGGATGTACGGTCATCATGTGCATGAAGCGGTGATTGCTTCCGGTGTAAAAATAACCGGAGCGACGGTTCATATCGTTGATGAAGAATACGACACGGGTCCCATCGTCATCCAGCAGACAGCGCCGGTCAGCTTTGAAGATACTCCAGAAACCATCGCGCAACGGGTACTAAAGATAGAACATGAAATTTATCCTCAAGCGGTCGCCTGGGCGATTCAGGATAAAATCAAAGTTCATGGCCGCAGAGTCGAAATCCTGACTTAACTATTTACAGAGAGGAACATGGCAGTCAAACGCGCTTTAATTTCGGTTTATGACAAGACGAATGTCACTGAATTCGCCGCAGGATTGGTGAAGCTGAATTACGAAATTATTTCCACCGGCGGCACGGCAAACGCACTTCACACCGCTGGTATTCCACATAAAAAAGTCGAGGAGATCACCCAATTCCCGGAAATCATGGATGGCCGGGTGAAAACTCTGCATCCCAACGTGCATGGCGGGATCTTAGCGCGTCGCAATGTTCCGGCTGACGTGCAGAAACTGGAAGAACTGGGCATCGGAATGATAGATGTAGTGGCGGTAAATCTCTATCCTTTCGTGCGCACAGCCGCAAATCCGAACGCTTCGCTGGACGATGTCATCGAAATGATCGACATTGGCGGGCCCGGGATGCTGCGCGCCGCAGCAAAGAATTACCGCTGGGCGCTGCCGATTTGCCGGCCTGCGGATTACGCCAGGGTCTTAGAAGCGCTGGAAAACGGTCTGGACGATGAAACCTTCCGGCGCGGGTTGGCTGCCGAAGCATTCAATCATACTGCTGAGTATGACCGTGCGGTTTCCTCCTTCTTAAGTGGCGGCGACTCCTCCGATTTCCCGGAAGATCTGTTACTGCATTTCCACCGCTTCCAGAGTCTGCGCTATGGCGAGAATCCACACCAGAAAGCGGCGTTCTATCTGCCCACGCGGAAATCACCCGGATTTGAACAGTTATGGGGGAAAGAACTATCCTTCAATAACTTCTTGGATCTCGAAGCG
>JAHJDJ010000268.1 GCA_018812585.1 bacterium | reverse complement strand
CAAGAGACAGTCTATTTTCCAAGTGAGGTGGGGGTATAAGTTCGCGCTGGTCCTGATAATTGGCATCTTAGCGATTAGCGCCGTGCTTTACGCTGCCAAGTGGTATTGGATGAAAGATTACGGCATGATCGCACCGACCTCATATTACGCTGATCAAGTGCGCTCACAAATCAGACATGATCTTTTTATTACGTGGTCAGAGGATGTTTCAGTCATCTTCCGTTGGAGAAATACTGGAGTGTGGGATGAAGAAGTGACATTCCCGTCTGCGGCGCTATTCTGGTTTACTTACGACACCCAAAACAGCCAGTTTACCATCAATCGCCTGAACCAGGAAAGAGAACTGTCCCCGGAGTTACTTTCGCAACTGCAGCAGGCAATTGTCGCGCAGATCGATTCCATAGAGCAGATTAAGGGGAAAGGATTCCGCAGCACCAACATTGTCCTCGATGACCGCAGCTACCACTTGAACGCAAAGCTCTATGAGGACGAACCTCGCTTTGTGGGACTGGTCATGGATATGGACCATTTCAGAGATGTCGATTTACCCCGGGTTTTCAGCCACGCATATCAAAACTACCCGATGCTCAGACTCTTCGCCATGGATCCGGAAATTAACCAGGATCCTCACGGACCTGATTATGTCAGCAATATCTTTGTACTGGCGAAAGATGCAGACGGCGAAGTCATCGCCAAAATCGGTTATCCCGGGAAATTTATCGATCCCGGTCAGTACGATAAAATGACCTTCCATCTTGATGGCCCCTACATGAAGATGTTCGGTTTCAGTCTGCACTATGTCATTCCCCAGTCCATCGAGAAAATATGGCGCTGGTATATGAGCCGAGGATTCTTCCTGTTGATTGCAGTATGGATGGGCACGATGATCCTCTGGGTGTGGGCGGAATTAAAGCGCATCAAGATCAGCAAATCAACGAACTTAGAAGGATATTAGTCATGTTCAGACAACTGAATGACTTCATCTTCGCCTGGACGCACGAATCGGAGGCGATCCTGAAACTGATGGCTCCGATCACAGATGCTTCGCTGAACCAGCCGGGGACCGATGCGCACCGCAGCATCGGCCGCGCCGCCTGGCATATTGTCACGTCGATCACAGAGATGATGCCGCGCTGCGGCTTGAAACTTGAGGGACCACCGTTCGAATCTCCTGTTCCCGCAACTGCTGACGAAATTCGACAGGGCTATAAAGTCGCGTCGGATTCGCTGGTCGAGCAACTACGAGCGAACTGGAATGATGACACGCTGCTGGTTGAAGATGACATGTACGGTATGCAGTGGAAACGCGGCCAGACCTTATTCATTCTGATCACACATCAAGTGCATCACGTCGGCCAGTTGACTATTCTCATGCGTCAGACGGGTTTACCAGTCGCCGGAACCAAGGGGCCGTCCAAGGATGAGTGGGATCAATATGGAGCACCACCTCCCGAAGTATAACGGGCATATTACGACAGATTTCAATCAGAAAGAGTATCAATTCTAAAGATGAAGCAGTATGTCTATTCCAGATCTATATCAGCTAAGCGACCTTTTCAGCACAGATCAGATCGCGCGGCGCAGCCGTTTGCGGTGGTTCATCGATGATCAGGTTCTACATCATGCTAACCGCTGGTTTCAAGAGGGACATTTCCCACTGGAACAGGCGCAAGCGCTGGCGGATTACAACGTGTTTGGAGCCACCTTGAAGGGCTATGATTGCCCCGGAATGAGCTACATCGATTACGGCCTGATGATGCAGGAGATCGAAAGGGGTGATTCCGGTTTGCGCAGCTTTGCATCGGTGCAGTCGGCCTTAGCCATGTACCCCATTCATGCCTTCGGATCTGAAGAGCAGAAAGAGAAGTGGCTCCCCAAAATGGCAAAGGGTGAACTGATCGGCTGTTTCTCATTAACCGAGCCCGATCACGGATCCGACCCGGGTGGTTTAACCACTGTAGCGGTGGAGGACGGCGATTCCTTCATCATCAATGGGAAGAAGAGGTGGTGTACCTCCGCAACGATAGCGGACGTTTGCATCCTGTTCGCCAAGCTGAATGACCGGATTCAAGGCTTTCTGATTGAAAAGGGGACGCCGGGCTTCAATCCTGTTGAGATTACCAATAAATTCTCATTGCGCATCTCTGTTTCAGCAGAGATCTCATTGGAAGATTGCCGCATTCCCAAAGCGAATATCCTGACTGACGCAAAAGGACTTAAAAGCGCGCTTTCCTGTTTGAACCAGGCGCGCTACTCCATAGCCTGGGGCGTCATTGGAGCGGCATTCGATTGTTTTGAAGAAGCTCTGAAATACGCCAAACAACGGATTCAATTCGAGAAACCGATTGCTTCATTTCAACTGGTACAAAAGCAATTTGCCGACATGTGGACAGAGATCGTTTCAGCCCAACTCTTGGCGCTGCGCTTAGGAGAATTGATGGATGAGGGGAAGGCTGATCCCGCGGCGATTTCCATGGCGAAGAGAAACAACGTCCGTATGGCGATGGAAGTGGCGCGACAGTGCCGCGATATTTTAGGCGCCGTCGGCATTCTGGATGATTATCATGTCATGAGGCATCTGACAAATCTCGAATCAGTCTTCACTTACGAAGGGACGGACCACATACACACTCTGATCCTGGGTGAGAAGTTGACCGGTCTAAGGGCATTTGGTTAATATGAATTCTAAGCAAACAACTAAACATTTACCATTATGACCGATCTCTATCATATTGACAGCCTCTTTTCAGAAGAGGAACTGATGGTGCGGGATACCACCCGTGAATTGGTTGAGAACGAACTGATGCCCGGCGTACGAGACTGGAATCGTGAAGGCCGCTTTCCCGTTGAGATGGCTGCACAGTTTGGCGAATTGGGCATCTTAGGCGCGACTCTCGATGCTTATGGATGTGCCGGCGTCAGTTATAACGCTTACGGTTTAATGGCACAGGAGCTGGAGCGCTGCGATTCAGGCTTCAGAAGTTTTACTTCTGCTCAGAATGGGCTGGTGATGTATCCGATCTACCACTTCGGATCTGAAGGTCAGAAAGAGTACTGGCTGCCGAAACTGGCCACAGGCGAAGCCATCGGCTGTTTTGGACTGACCGAACCGGATTTCGGCTCAAATCCCGGAGGCATGATCACTACCGCGCGCCAGGAAGGCCATGAATATGTCTTAAATGGCGTCAAACGCTGGATTACTAATGGCACCATTGCCGATATTGCTGTTGTCTGGGCCAAGCTGGATGATAAAATCCAGGGTTTTCTGGTGGCCAAAGACACCCCCGGATTCAGCGCGCCGGAGATAGAAGGCAAGTGGTCGCTGAGAGTTTCAGTGACCAGCGATCTCTACTTCGATGAATGCCGCATTCCAGAATACAATCTGCTTCCCGAGGCAGTGGGATTGAAGGCGGCGCTGATGTGTCTGAATCAAGCGCGCCACTCCATCGCCTGGGGAGTCATCGGAGCGGCTATTGCCTGTTTTGAAGAGGCTTTGGAATACTCGAAAACCCGCATTCAGTTCGATAAACCGATCGGCGGGTTTCAACTGGTGCAAGCCAAGCTGGCGCAAATCTGGACGGATATTACGAAGGCACAACTGCTGTGTCACCGTCTGGGTAGTTTAATGGACGCTGGAACCGCGCAACCCGCGGCCATTTCGATGGCGAAGCGCAACAACGTCGCCATGGCGTTAAATACTGCCCGCGTATGCCGGGACATCTTGGGCGCCTCGGGAATTGTTGACGATTATCATGCGATTCGCCACATGAACAATCTGGAATCCGTGTACACCTACGAAGGCACACATGATATCCATACACTCATTCTGGGTGAAAAATTAACCGGGATTCCGGCCTATAAATAATGCAAGTGTGATATACATCTGATTTGGTTTGTGCCCCGCATTAATAACACGAAACACAGCATCCATACCCACGATGAAAAAATTCATTTCTGGTAATGAAGCAGTCGTTGAAGGAGCTTTAATCGCTGGCTGTACCTTCTACGCTGGTTATCCTATAACACCATCATCTGAGATCGCCTCACATCTATCTGTTCGCTTGCCCCAGATCGGTGGCAAATTTATACAGATGGAAGATGAGATTGGTTCTTTAGCCGCATGTATTGGCGCATCGCTCTGCGGTCATAAGGTCATGACCGCGACCTCAGGCCCTGGACTTTCACTGATGCTCGAAAATGTCGGAATGGCTATCATGGCCGAGGTCCCTTGCGTGATTGTCGATGTACAGCGCGGCGGGCCGTCGACTGGATTAGCGACGAAAGTAGGACAGGGTGACATGCAGCAGGTTCGCTGGGGCTCTCACGGTGGCTATCCGATCATAGCTATGACTCCCTCGACAATTGAAGAAGTTGTAAAGTTCACCATTGAAGCGTTCAACCTGGCAGAGATATACCGCGTGCCCGTGTTTGTTATGACAGACAAAGTCATCGCTCAGTTGCGGGAAGACGTTGATCTCGACTCCTTACAGAACTATCCCATCACCAACAGGAAGATAGCTGGTTCCAGCGAAGAATTCCTGCCGTATCGCGCTGAAACAGTCACCGATGTGCCCGCTATGTCTCCTTTTGGCGGACCTCATCTGGTGCGCGCTTCTTCTACGACTCACGATCAACACGGACGCCCCACTTCCGATCCAGAAAAAATCGCATTCAAAAACGAGAGACTCTTCAGGAAGATACAGGACAACTCTGACAGTATCTGCCAATATCAATCTGACCTGATGCCAGAAGCGGAAGCTCTGGTTGTCTCGTTTGGTATTTCAGCTCGCAGCAGTCTTCAAGCGGTGGCTGAAGCTCGCGCCGCAGGAAAGAAGGTCAACTTCTTGAAACTGTTAACCTTCTGGCCTTTTCCGGATAAGGCTGTTCAAGATGCTGCCCGCGGAGTGAAAAAAGTGATTGTTCCAGAATTGAATTGGGGGCAGGCGGCAGTTGAAGTGGAACGGGTCCTGGGATCGCAGATTGACGTAATCAGAATCAATAAAACGAATGGATTGATCATCCAACCTGAAGAGATTCTGGAGAAGTTGTAATTGTCTCATGAGGATATCTGCCATCAAGTACGGTAACCGGATATTTCACTTTGGCGTTATAGACAATCTTTACCTTTTATCAGTACTTGCTTGAATAAGCGTAGGTAAAAACATAGAAACCTCATTAAGAAAGCGCTCAGGTATCCAGGCAATTCAAAATAATCTGAATAGAATTTATCACTTCTAAGGTCGCTCAAATGTCCATCTTCACTTACATCAACGAAGCCAAACTACCTACATTCTGGTGTTCAGGCTGTGGACACGGAGTCATCATTAAGGCGTTAGCCCAGGCATTTGATGAACTCGAACTACCCACCGACAAGATCGTCATAGTTACAGGTATAGGGTGTTTTGGGCGGTCGGATGATTACTTCATGACTAATGCTCTTCATACGCTGCATGGTCGAGCCATCGCCTATGCGACTGGAGTGAAAATCGGGAATCCAGATTTAACTGTCGTTGCCTTAATGGGTGATGGCGATGCCTCTTCGATAGGGGGGAATCACCTGATACATGCTGCCCGTCGTAATATAGGAATACTTGCGCTCTGTGCAAACAATCGCAATTACGGTATGACCGGTGGACAGTATTCTCCAACCACAAAACAAGGGGATAAGAGCGCCACCTCCCGCTATGGTCTTCCGGAGCCAGAATTCGATCTGGCTGCCTTGGTTAAAGCTGCCGGGGGTTCCTTCGTAGCCCGGTCAACGGTATTTCACTATCATAACCTGGTGAAGTATCTAAAAAAAGGAATAAGCCGGAGCGGTTTTTCCTTTGTTGAAGTGATGGAACCTTGCCCGCCTATGTACGGGAAATTCAACGAACTTGGCAGTGCGCCGGAAATGATTCAGAAAATCCGTGAGGAAGTCATCCCGCTGTCGCGTTGGAAGCCGGATTCTGATCGGAAGCCGATTGGAATCCTTTGTGACGTTGACAAAACCTCGTATACTGATGCCTATGATGAAGTAATCCGTAAGGCGGGAGGCAAAGATGGAAATTAAGCTTTGTGGTGTTGGTGGTCAAGGACTTGGACTGGCAGGTCGTCTACTTGGTGAAGCAGCTATCGCAGCGGGATTTCATGCAGCTCAAACTACCGCTTATGGGGTTGAATCCAGGGGTGGATTATCTACGTCGGACGTTCTTATTAGCGAGGATGACATTTTATTCCCAGAGGTTCGCCATCCGGATGTTCTTTTACTGATGGCGAATAAAGGTCTCAACTCAAACCTCAAGGGGGTCCAACATCAGACTTTGATTCTCTTTGATCCGGCTGTTGTAAGTGATCCGATTGATAGTCCAGGAAATAAAAAGACATACCCATTCTTGGACCTGGCGCTAAAGGAATTTAATAATAATAGCGCAGCTACGATAATTGGATTGGGAGCGCTTGTCCATCTGACTAAGGTAGTTCCATTTGAGCTGATTGAGGAAGCAATTCGACAACGAATACCTGCTAAAGCTCATCAGTTGAATGTCGATGCACTGAACCTGGGGAGGAAAATCGCAGGGGGGTAGGGCTGGAGATAACAGATTCACCCGCGATGACATCCATACTCTTATTTTTGGCCAAGAGCTGACGGGATTGCAGGCACGGGCATCTCCTTCTCTTGCACTGAACTGCTTGATAGATTCCCTATGTTACTGTATTTTATCTAATTAACTGACTTAACTTTAACATACATCTCCGCCTTTACTTCCCCTCGGTTGGGGATATGCAACAATTAAAATCCCCTGAACAGGAGAATTTACCATTTGCTGGTGTAGTAATAGGCTTCTGCCCAGAACTTATCAAATATTGGAGGATCATCATGTGGTTTGAAAGTGCAATCGGAACTGGCGCTGCATATCTGGTTAACATTTTGATATTTATGACAATCAACCTCCTGATTGTAGCATCATCTTACAGAATACTTATCCACTTTTTCTATACGCGCCAGATCAGTGCGCGCTTTTTGAAACTGATTATTCTGATGCTGACGCAGATTGTTCTCGTTCATACCTACCTGGCATTCGCTGTTTCACTAACATATTTGCACGTCATACTCAGTTTTTGCATTATTGCCTTCCTTTTATTTGCTCTTACGCCGAAAAGGAAAAGACCACCAGAGGCATTAAGCCTCAATCAGGAGATAAGGCTTTATGTCAAATCAGTATGGAGTTTGGCTGCCAGCAGTCGTTTTACAGCCTTAATTTCACTGGGGATCATTGCATATTTTATAGGGCTCCTGTTTACTGCGCTGCAAGCGCCGCTCTACAATACCGATGTTCTTTTCTACCATTTCCCTATCCCCGTCGCAATCGCTAAATCTCATTCTCTGTTCGTTTATCCACAATGGTTAAGTTATGATCACTTCTTCTATACCATAAATGCTAATTATCTGATTTTATGGTCGCTTCTGCCTTTTGACAGTGATTTCTTAGCACGGTTTTTTGAAGTTCCGTTTCCCTTCTTCATCATGCTCTGCTTCTATACATTTTTAAGGAAGCTGATGATGAAAAAGGATACAGCATTTCTGCTATCACTCTTGACCATAACGGCTCCCTGGATGTTACGTCGCAGCATTCACCTCAGCGGAGTTGATGGTGTTTTTACGCTGTTACTGATGAGTAGTATCGTTTTTCTCTATATCTATTTTAACCGACCCTCTACTTCTAATGCCGTCTTTCTGGCTTTAAATCTGGGTTTGCTGTCCGGTACCAAACTTCTAGCGCTTTCTTACATGCTTGGAATTGTGGTTTCGTTCGGTATCTACTACGTCTGGAAATTAATGAATAGAGAGAAGGACGAAGCAACGGATCGGATCACCATCCCTGAAATTCTTTGGCATCTGCTGATCTTTATGCTTGGTTTCCTCATCCTTAGCGGCACCGTCTTGCTGCGTAACTTTCTGAGCTACGGATCTCCGATCTTCCCTATAGCAATGCCCTTTATTCCGGGAAGCGGAGGTCTCAATCACCCTGTTGCGATTCAATTGCCCGCTTTTTATTATCAATTTAAGCTTTGGGCACAGATGGGGAATCTATTTCAGATTCAAATTGGTGTCATTGGTTTCTCAATTCTGGCTATTGTTGTAGCTTTACTACGGCGCCGGAAATCTCCAGTGAGTGGGATATCATTCATAGCGGTAAGCTGGGGTATTCTCTTTATGTGGATCGGGTTTGCCATTTATCCATTTTGGACTCAGCATTTGCGATATTATATGGGCATCCTTTTCGCTTCTATCATGATCATGGCAGTTGTCCTCCCATTCGAGTCGGTTAGATACGGGAAAATGTTTGAAAAGCTTACCTCCTGGATCATTACTATTTCTCTCATTTTCACTGCGGGCACTTTTATCACTAATGAGTTTTTCGGATTTCGCACTATCGCAATAGCTCTCGGGATCGGCATAGTCTCTACTGTAATTATCTGGCTGTTGCGGAAGCAGATAGCGATGCTCGTTGAGCATTTTACCAAGAATAGAAAAAACGCCCTGCTTGATACCAGTATCGTAGTAATTCTTGCAGCGATAATATCAATGTTTTTTTACATGGATTATCCTCGCATCTGGCGAAAAGCGATTCAAACTAAATTTCATCCAATTTACTCCTGGATCGATTGCAATACAGTTTCGGATGGCAAGAATATACTGGTATTAAACTACGAAGAGCTGAATCTGTTTTTCTATGGTGTAGAGCTCCAGAACAATGTCTTACTGTTTCCCCGCTATACACCCCAAGAGTGGACCGAAGAACAGTTCCTTCAGTTCCTCAACAACCAGAAAATTAATTGGGTTTATTATAATGCCCCTAAAATAAAATCACCACGTGATGCTCTAAGTATTGCCTTGCGATATGCCGATAAACGGGAATTAGTGCCAGGCACTAATTACTACCCCCCAGCTTTTTCATGGATTGAGGAAAACTCAAATCTCTTTAAGGAGTTGACTCGCGTCGATGATGCTTGTATATTTGAATATAGTCCTGAAGAGTTGTCTGGGGAATTGTCAACTCAGCCAGAATCAAACAGTAAATGACGTTGCAGGAGATGCGTGTGGAAGAAATAATCCTCTTATCCGGAAATGAAGCTATCGCTCAAGGAGCCCGTGCGGCCGGCGTCCATTTTGCCGCCGCCTACCCCGGGACTCCCTCGACCGAAATATTAGAAAATATCGCCCGCCTACCGGGCATTAAATCACAGTGGTCACCGAACGAAAAGGTCGCCTTTGAAGTTGCCATGGGCGCATCCTTCGCCGGCGCTCGCTCGATATGCTGTATGAAACATGTCGGCGTTAACGTAGCCGCAGATCCGTTGATGACCATGGCGTATACCGGTGTCAAAGGAGGTTTCATGCTGGTGTCTGCAGATGATCCTGAGATGCATTCCTCGCAGAACGAGCAGGACAATCGCATGTATTCCAAATTTGCCAAGATTCCCATGCTGGAACCTGCTGACAGTCAGGAGTGTTACGATTGGGTGGAAGAGGCCATGCTCATCTCAGAGCGGTTCGATACTCCGGTGCTGATGCGCATGACGACCCGTATCTCGCACTCCATGGGCACGGTTAAGATCCGCGAGTGGAAAGACATTCCCGTCACAGGTTTCGAAGTCGATATCGCCAAATATGTCATGATGCCGAACTTCGCAAAACCGCGGCATCAGATCGTGCTGAAACGATTGGAAGCGCTGCGACAATTCAGCGAAGAGACTCCCTTGAACCGGATTGAATGGGGCGATAAAAAGGTCGGTGTGGTGACCTCAGGCGTCTCCTATCAGCACGCTAAAGAAGCTCTGCCTGGCGCCAGTTTCCTCAAGCTGGGGTTCAGCTATCCGATGCCTCTAAAGAAAATCGCTGAATTTGCCGGCCAGGTCGAACAGTTAGTGGTCGTCGAAGAACTGGAACCGTTCATCGAGGAGGGTTTGAAAGTTGCCGGCATTCAGTGCGAAGGGAAAAAGTATTTCCCCATCTATGGTGAATTAAATCCGACGTTGACGGAACAAGGCTGCGCGGATGCAGGGTTGCTGACTCCTGTCGTCGAGGAGATGCTGGAAGCGGCCAGTGTCATGCCCCGCCCGCCCGTCCTTTGTCCGGGATGTTCGCATCGTTCGGTTTTCTATGCGCTGCGCCGCATGGGAACGCATGTTACCGGTGACATCGGTTGCTATACCTTAGCCGCTTTGCCGCCGCTGGAAGCGATGCACACTTGTGTTTGTATGGGAGCATCTATCGGTGTCTCGAACGGTATCGCCCAGGTTAATGGTTCTAAGCGGCCGTTGTTTGCGGTGATCGGCGATTCGACTTTTCTGCACTCCGGGATCACCGGTTTGCTGGATGCTGTTTACAACAAATCCAACGTCAACATCATTATCCTGGATAATCGCATTACCGCCATGACCGGCGGCCAGGTACACCCGGCAACGGGTCGCACACTATCTGGCGTAGAAACGGATCAGGTTAATTTCATCGCTCTGGTAAAAGCGCTGGGCGTTCGTCATATCGTGGAGTTTGATCCTTATGACCATAACGGCGTTCGGAAAGTGTTGAAAGATGCCGCCGAATATGAAGGCGTCAGTGTGCTGGTCACCACTCGACCCTGCATGTTATTCCCCAAAAAGCTGACGGGTGAACCTTATGCGATCGTCGCCGAAGAATGCAACGGTTGTGGCGTCTGTCTGAAGATCGGCTGTCCTGCCATATCCAATTCAGGGAAATACACAGCAAAAGAGTTGGCTATACCGGCTATCGATCAGTCGCTCTGCACCGGCTGTGATCTTTGTTCGATTATCTGTCCGGTAAACTGCATCTATGCGAAGGCTGAGTTGGATCAAAAAGAAGAGGTGACCTCCTGATGTCAAACAATAAAACAATCAATGTTTTAATCGTCGGTGTGGGAGGCCAGGGGGTGTTGCTGGCTTCGCAAATCTTATCTGACGTAGCTCTGCAGGCAGGAAACGACGTAAAAAAGAGCGAAGTCCACGGGATGTCACAGCGCGGAGGTGTGGTTTCGTCACATGTGCGCTTCGGACCAAAAGTCTATTCACCGTTGATTCCCAACGGCCAGGCGGACGTTATTCTGGCTTTTGAACGCGCAGAAGCCCTGCGTTGGGCGCATGAGCTGAAACCTGACGGCAATATGATCGTAAACGATCAGAAGCTGATACCTCCTATCGCCTCGGGAACCCAGTATCAATACCCGGACGACGCTCTGGATCAATTAACCGATAAGATAAAAAGTCTGAAGGTTCTAAACGCCGGGCAGATCAGTGAAGAGCTGGGCAATCCGCGTCTGGCGAATACGATCCTTCTGGGCGCTTTGTCCTTGACGCAAAAGTTTGAAGCTGACCTGTGGCGTGACGTCATCAAGCGGCGCGTACCCCCAAAAACCATCGACCTCAATCTGAAAGCGTTCGACGAGGGGCGAAGCCGGTAATAATAAAATAAATACAATTGCTTATGTCCCCCAAAGATATCACCTTTATCGCAGCTTTGCTTCTGGTTGCGTTGTGTGCAACTCTGGTAGGTTTCCCCTTTCTGCCGGCCCTGGGGGTTACTCTGGTGTTGGCGTTAGTCTTCTATCTGATTCAAGTGAACACACAGCGAAAACGGAATTCAGGCAGCGAAACCTAAATCGGTTATCGGCCGAATGACAAGAATTAATTAATGGCAGGATCTTGTTATCGAACTGAACCGTTAAATGATTATCTGACCACAACTCGCATTCTCAGTGGTACAGTTGAAGGAGTCTGCTTCTATGAGAATACTGCGGCTATGCGTGTGCCTGATCTTACCGCTCACCGGTTTAGGGTGGGTTAGCGGTTGTTCCAACCCGATGGGTGGCGGCGGTGGTGATGGCGGATCCAATTCATATACAATTGAGGTTTCCGTTTCGCCAGAGACAGTTACCGCCGATTCGGGTTTGGGTATGGTTTCATGTTTTTTAAGATACGGATCGGAAGTGGTCGGGGGGCAGCAGGTCTGGTTCAGTTCGCATTCTGAGAATGTGTCGAACGCGAACATCACGGTTGCCGGGTTTACTTCCAGCACATCGGAGACCGGATTAAGTACCTCAGTCTTCTATCGACCCAACGACTACGAAGGAGATCAGGATACGGTTTTTGCGGTGTATGAATTTGGAGGCGACACCGTGGCGATTGGCTACGATATTGTGCAAATCCATCATCCAGACATTGAGCTGGAACTCTTCCTTGACCCGCTACAGGTTTATGCCGATACCGGCAACGCGCAGGTGTACTGTTTTTTGAAGGCAGACGATATCGTCGTGGGTGATAAGCTGGTATCATTCTGGGCTGCGTCGGAAGCAGTTTCCAATTCTCATGTCACCGCCTTCGGAACAACGTCAGCAACATCAACAACCGGGCTTTTCACCGACGTATTATATCAACCGGATGATTACGCCGGGGCAATAGATACAGTATACGCCTGTTATATAGACGATGAAGATACCTTGGCATTCACCTCGACTTTGGTTGAAATTATACATCCATAATATGAAAACAGGATTACTCTTAATTTCTCTACTGGCCATTATTTTCGTGATGGGGTGCGGCGCCACTAAGGAACCCAACAGCCCAGAAACGGGTGTGCCTATCTATGACGTGATCCTGGATCCGGAAATTATCGTTCCGCTGGCAGAAAATACGCGTATTGCATTAGCCGCAAACCTGACTCTCGATTTCGAGTCCTTCGATGGTCTGCTGGTCTGGTTCAGAGATGATCCCGATTCTGGCGCCTTCGGTGATGTCCCCGCGCGGTATATCGATCTGGATACCAGTGATAATTTGAATATGCCGATCTGGTATCAATATCTGGGATTCGGCAGCCAGGATACTCTTGAAGTGAAGATTTATGCTCATGTCGTCAGTATGGCAGGTGACACTTTGGCGTGGAACTATGCGGTACTGAAAGTGGTTGGATCACAGTAGCAGTTCAGGTTTGGAAATAAATCGTTACGCTCGTCTGCAGCAACTGACAGATATTGGAGAAGCCGGTCTCCGCAAACTGCATAATGCCCGTATCGCTCTGGTGGGGTGTGGTACCCTTGGTTCACTGTATGCCATCAACCTGACGCGTATGGGCATCGGTTATTTGCGACTGATCGACAGGGATATCGTCGAGCCGCATAATCTCGGTACTCAATTCCTTTATAATGAATTTGACGCCGCGAAAACGCGGCCGAAAGCTCTGGCAGCCAAGCAGCATTTGGAACCCATGAATGCTGATTGCCATATCGAGGCTGTGGCCACGTCTATTTCAGCCAAGACAGCCCCAAAATATCTCTACGACGTTGATCTGATTGTCGACGCGACCGATAACTTCGATACCCGCTTTATCATCAACGATTTAGCGGTCAGGGAGAATCTCCCCTGGCTTTACACCGGAGTGGTCGGATATTTTGGCGTAACCACGCTGATTAAACCGCAGGAGACGGCCTGTCTGCACTGTTTGATCTCAGATCCGCCATCTTCGGGTGAACTACCGACGTGCGAGACGGAAGGAGTCTGGCCGCCTGCCGCGCAGACCATCACCGCTTTCGGGTTGAAGGAATTGACTAACTTCCTGGTCTCTGCAACGGTATCAGGCGTCTTGCATACGATTGATTTTCAGGCAGATCGCTGGACACACGTGCAAGGTAAACGGCAGCAGAATTGCCCAACCTGTGTCCAAAGAGATTTCAAATTCATAGATGGAAAAAACGGATATTCCGCAACCAGCTTATGCGGCCGTGAGATGGTTCACATTCTGCCTGATCAAGAGAAGGCAGTCGACTTACCCGAAATTGCTAAGCGATTGTCACATTCTTTTAAGGTCATGCAGACGGAAGATCTATTACGGGTAAAGATACCCGAAGGCGAAATTTATTTATTCGCAGATGGACGGGCTTTGATTAAAGGTGTGAATGACGTAGAGCGTGCCCGCTCACTCTACGATAGATATATAGGATCGTAAATCCTATCAGGATAAGGGATGCAGCATACCGGGCAGAATTACTTTAAGGACACGGTTGATATTGACTGATAAAAAGCAGCCAGAGCCGACACATTTACAGCCTAAGTTTAACGGCGTGACGAATATTCTCTCGGTAGATATCGAAGATTACTACCAGGTCGAGGGTTTCCGCAGGCGTATCGATCACACCGCATGGGAGAGGTATGAGAGCCGTTTCCATCTGGGGCTGGAATGGCTGTTGCAAATTCTGGACAGCAAGCGGGTCAAAGCCACCTTTTTTATCTTAGGCTGGCTGGCGGAGAAATACCCTGACTGGGTTGCAGAGATCAACCGCCGAGGACACGAAATCGGGGTGCATGGCTGGCGGCACCGGCGCGTCGATCTGCTCTCGCCCGAAGAGTTCCGGCGGGATGTCGAGAAGACGATGGGACTCTTGAAAGAGTTGGGCGTTGACAACCTTTTAGGTCATCGGGCGCCCTCCTTCTCAGTGACTCGGCAAAGCCAATGGGCGTGGGACATCATCCGTGATTGCGGTTTGAAGTACGACGCCAGTCTGTCAGCTAAATTTTTTCCAGCCAAAAGCGAACCCTGGACCAGCGACAACCCCGGGCCGCAATTTACCCAGATCGGAAATGGCGAAAAGCTGAGCCTCTTTCCGCAAGCCTATCTGCCGGTGTTCGACCACATCCCGTTTGCTGGAGGAGGATATTTTCGGCTTTATCCCTATTGGCTGACGCGCTGGGGTATTCGGCGCTGGAACCAAAAAGGAGTGCCGGTGATGGTTTATGTCCATCCCTGGGAGTTCGATCCGGACCAGCCGCGGCTCAAAGTAAACCTCAGTCGTAGCTTTAAGCATTACGTCAATCTTGATATGAATCGTGAAAAATTCGCGCATCTTTTACAGGACTTTCAATTCGGACCATGCCGGGATCTGCTATAGATAAAGACGCTGTCAACGTGCGGCAGCATTTCCATAAGACTGCGCATCAATTTGATTCCATCTATAGCGGGAAGAAATCGACGGTCGCCCGGGCGCTGGATCGGCTCTTACGCTGGGATATGCAGAAGCGCCTGGAAATGACAATAGCAGGCTGTCAACCTGCAGAGGGTAAGCGTATTCTCGATGTCGGCTGCGGTACGGGTCGTTTCTGCCTTCCTTTAGCACAGCAGGGCGCTGCGCAGGTAATCGGTATCGACTTCGCCGAAAATATGATCGCTGAAGCGCAAAGACTGAGCCGCGCAGCGAACCTCGACCGCGTCTGCCAGTTTCAATGCTGTGACATTCTTGATTATCAAGATGACACGAAATTTGATCACGTTCTGGCTATTGGTTTGTTTGATTATATTAAAGATGGTAGAAATGTCCTGCGCAAGATGCGATCCTTAACCAACGGCGCCGCGTTAATGACATTTCCACGGAGCAACACCTGGCGGGCTCCGCTGCGCCGCATTCGCTTGGGGATCTTAGGTTGTCCGGTCTATTTTTACACCGAGAAGCGTATCAGGGATCATCTGGTGACCGCTGGCTTTACCGTTAAAAGACTGGAAAAAGTTGGTGAGCTGTATTTTGTTGAGGCGCTTTAATTATCAGTATTCACCGGAGTTGACTATGAACCCCCAAACCGCCCAAACTGACGCTCAGATTCTGGATCTGCTGAAAGAACGGTGGAGCCCCAGAGCTTTCGCTGATAAATTAATCGAGTCAGATAAAGTACAGAGCCTGTTCGAAGCCGCACGCTGGTCTCCATCCTGCTTCAACGATCAACCCTGGCAATTTGTCCTTTCGCAGAAGGATGACTCTGAAGGTTACGACCGAATCTTGAGATGCCTGTTGGAGAAGAATCAGAGCTGGGCGAAAACCGCACCGCTGATTGGCATTGCAGTGGCGAGAAACTCATTTCGGCACAACCAGAAACCCAACCGTCACGCTTGGTACGATTTAGGTCAGGCAATGGCGCACCTGACTTTTCAGGCTGCCGCGATGGGACTGTACGTGCACCAAATGGCGGGTTTTAGCGAAACTGCGGCTCGATCTGAGTTAGCCATCCCTGACGGATTCGATCCGGTTTCAGCTTTTACAATAGGCTATTTGGGATCCCCGGAAGCTCTCCCTGAAAATCAGAGGCAGGGTGAAACCTCGCCGCGTTCCCGGTTAAAAGCCGCGGAATTCGTCCACCAGGGCGTCTGGCAATCTAAGTGATTGAGACGGAATCTGTATGAAGAATTTCCATCCGATATGGCGCCTCGCCTATAACGCCGCTATCATACCATCCCTCTATCTCAGTCTTCAGGTTGCCCGTCTTTTCAACAAGAAGGTTCAAGCGGGGATAAAAGAACGTGAGGGGCTTTTCGAGCGTTTAGAAGAGATCCGTCGGCAAATACCCGAAAACCATTCTGTGATCGTCATTCACTGCGCCTCGGCCGGCGAGTTCGAGGCGGCGCGGCCGCTTCTGGACGCGTTCCGCAAGAAAATCAGCAATGCCTGGCTGCATGTTACCTTTTATTCACCGTCCGGGTCTAAGCCGATCTCAAAAGCTGCAGAGGTTGATTCATACAGCTACCTTCCCTTCGATGCTTTTTTTGCTGCTAAGCGATTTTTCGATATTCTGAATCCCGCCGCTTTTATCATCGTAAAACATGACATCTGGCCGAATCTAATCTGGGAAGCCCAGCGCCGGTCGATCCCTTCTTTCTGGATCAATGCCAATCTGCATCGGCGAACGCGCAGGCTCTCCTGGTTTGGAAAGGGATTAAATCGCAGTTTCCTCAAGGCGCTTACCGGCGTTTTAACCGTCGATGATGAACATGCCATTCGATTTTCGGAACTGATCAGCCCAACGAATATCGATGTCTTAGGCGATTCCCGTTATGATCGGACCTTGCAGCGCATGCAATCTGCCCGTGAGAAAGCAGGATCGATACTGGCTGATGGCTCTCTGGCAGGGAAGAAGGTCATTGTGGCGGGCAGCACCTGGGGGCCGGATCATCGCATCATAATTCCCGCTTATGCAGCTCTGAAAAAGAAGTATCCCGACCTCTTTCTGATCCTTGTGCCACACGAACCGCATGAATCATTTCTAAGCGAAACAACCCAATATTTGCGAGGTTATGGCTTAAATCCGATCCGTTATTCACAACTGAGCGGCGGATTGTCGCATGTAGACGTGCTGGTCATCGATAAGATCGGAATACTGGCGGTGCTCTATCAATATGCCTGGATAGCTTACGTTGGCGGAGCTTTCGGTGACGGCGTCCATTCGGTGTTGGAACCAGCCGTTTACGGTATCCCTGTCTTCTTCGGTCCTGAATACTACATGGCGCAGGAAGCAATCTCGCTGGTGCAGCGCCAGGGCGGGCATTCTGTAACCAGCTCAACTGAATTCGAACGGTTTCTGGATTCCTACCTGAAAGATAAAAACATTCACCAGACTGATGCGGACAATTCCCAGAGACTCGTTGACCGGGGCTTAGGCGCCACTGAAAGAATTGTCAATTACATCGGTGATTATCTTAGAAAATAAAGCTGACATGAAATCAATTTATCTCGATTGTTATTCCGGTGTCTCTGGCGATATGCTGCTGGCAGCATTGCTGGATGCTGGTCTGGATCATCAGGTCTGGAAGGATGCGCTTAAGGGTATGGCCGTTGCTGGTTATGACATAAATATCAGCAAAATCAGGAAGCATGCCTTTACGGTCTTGAAGCTTGACGTTACCGTTACAGAAGAGCAGCCACACCGCCATCTTAAGGATATCTACCAGATCATCGACAACAGTGCTCTATCTGATCAAGTCAAAGAAAACGCCCGCAGAACATTCAATTTACTGGCGCAGGCAGAAGCCCAAGTCCACGATTCGACACCTGAGAAGATACATTTCCACGAGGTCGGCGCGGTGGACGCGATTGTCGATATTGTGGGAACCTGCATAGCGCTTGAGATGCTTGACGTGCAGAAGATCTACGCGACCCCCGTCGGCGTCGGAAAGGGGCTGTCCAAAAGCGCTCACGGTCCCATGCCTCTACCCCCGCCTGCCACCTTGCAGATTCTGGAAAACTGCCCCCTGCACTTCCATGATGTGGAAACTGAATTAGCGACCCCTACAGGTTCAGCGATTTTAAAAGCATTGGCCAGCTTTACCCCGCCGCCTGTCGAACATCGCCTGCTGAAGGTCGGTTACGGTGCAGGGACGAAAGACATTCCTTCGCTGCCGAACTTCGTGCGTGCTTTACTTTTGGAAGAGCATCAGGAGTTTGAGACGGATTCAGCTCTTCTCCTGGAAACCAATATCGATGATATGAATCCAGAGATTTATCCGGTGGTTATCTCGCGGTTGTTGCAAGCGGGCGCCATGGACGTCTATCTGAATCCCGTCCTGATGAAAAAGGGGCGACCGGGAATCGTTCTGTCTGCGCTCTGTTCTCTGGAACTGAAACAGACCATCGTCGCCGCGATCTACCGTGAGACGTCGACGCTGGGGATACGCATATCCCAGGTTGAACGGCTGAAACTGCCGCGTCGCGCAGTCGATATCGAAACGCCGTTGGGCAGGATCAGGGGCAAACAGACGACCTTCCAGGGAAAAACCCGTATTTCTCCTGAATTTGAGGATTGCCGCCGCATTGCCGATGAAAAAGATCTGCCCTTGCAGGATGTCTACAGCGTCTTCTACCAGGCAATTTCCCATCCTGATAAATAATTCCCTTAGGATTCCGGAAATCACAAACATTCGCGCCCGATTCTCGTACACTCAACTGTAAATATGGTTTGTCCCGTCAATAAAGTGCATGTTCTTATTGACTTAATGTAAATTTTACCTTTATTTATCACCAACCTTTCCAGGCTCCATTCTGGATAACCCGTCAAAACTTCGGAGCACAGATGGCGAAAGAGAAGTACGTATTTACATTCGGTGATGGGCAGGCTGAAGGTTCTGCCAGTTTGAAGAATTTGTTAGGCGGAAAAGGCGCGGGGTTGGCAGAAATGTCAAATCTCGGTCTGCCGGTTCCCCCGGGCTTCACCATCAGCACCGAAGTGTGTACTTACTACTACAAAACCGCGCACACCTATCCAAAGGGATTGGATAAAAGCGTCCATCAGGCGTTGTACGATCTGGAAAAGATAATCGGAAAGGAATTCGGCGGCGTAGATGATCCGCTGCTGGTTTCGGTGCGCTCAGGCGCCAGAATCAGTATGCCGGGCATGATGGAAACAGTACTGAATATTGGTCTGAACGAAAAGACTTTGGCGGGATTGATCAAGAAGACCAATAACGAACGCTTCGTTTTAGACGCCTACAGACGTTTGATACAGATGTATTCCGACGTAGTGATGGAAAAGACTAACGGGATTGAACTCAAGGAGGGCGAAGGCGTCCACGACCAGATGGAGAAGACTCTCCATAATCTGAAAGAGAAAAAGGGGTATGAACACGATACCGATCTAACTGTTGCCGATCTGAAAAAGCTCATTGCTTCCTATAAAGAGATCGTCCGCAATTCGTTGGGCAAACCATTCCCGGAAGATCCTTATGAACAACTTTGGGGAGCGATTGGCGCAGTCTTCAAATCCTGGAATGGAAAGCGTGCCATATCATACCGGCGCATTCATGCGATTCCCGAAGAATGGGGCACAGCAGTCAACGTTCAGGCGATGGTTTTCGGGAATATGGGCGATGATTCCGCCACGGGCGTTGCCTTTACCCGTGATCCCTCGACCGGTGAAAAGATGTTCTTCGGTGAGTACTTACCAAATGCCCAGGGGGAAGACGTAGTCGCAGGAATCCGCACGCCGCGCCGCTTGACCTTATGGGGGTCCAAGCAATGGGCAAAAACGAACAGCATCAAAGAGGAAGAACGCGCCGCCGAACATCCTTCGCTGGAAGAACTACTGCCACAAGCATATAATAACCTGGTTGACGTATATAATAAGCTGGAAACGCACTACCGCGACATGCTGGATATTGAATTCACTATCCAGGAAGGCCGCCTCTACATGCTGCAGACGCGGGTAGGCAAGAGAACCGCCCAGGCCGCTCTGAAAATTGCCGTCGATCTGGTCAATGAAGGCGTCATACTGATGGAAGAGGCGATACTGCGCGTCGATCCGGATACTTTGAACCAGCTATTACACCCCACTATCGGGCCGCGCACGGAAGTCACCATGTTGACCCGAGGTTTGCCTGCGTCCCCTGGCGCAGCGACCGGAAGGGTCGTGTTTTCCGCCGATGAAGCGGTCGCCTGGGTCAATTCCGATGACCCCGAAAAACATAAGGTAATCTTGGTGCGCAATGAAACCAGCCCTGAAGATATACACGGTATGGTGATCGCGCAGGGGATTTTAACGGCCCGAGGCGGTATGACATCGCACGCTGCAGTAGTCGCAAGGGGTATGGGAAAATGCTGTGTGGCGGGCGCCGGCGAGGTCATGGTCGATTACGATACCAAGAGCTTTAAAGTGCGCGGCAAAGTGATCAAAGAAGGTGAATGGATCACGCTGGATGGTTCCGCTGGCCGCGTGCTCATGGATAAAGTTCCACTTGCTCAACCGACACTGACAGATGACTTCGAAACCTACATGGCCTGGGCGGACCGGTTCGCCAGGATGAAAGTACGAGCCAATGCAGATACACCTCGAGACGCACAGGTGGCGCGCAGTTTTGGCGCTATGGGTATCGGTCTGTGTCGCACCGAGCACATGTTCTTTGAGGGCAATCGTATCGACGCTGTCCGGGAAATGATTCTGGCGGAAGACGCTGAAGGGCGGCGCAAGGCTCTGGAAAAACTGCTGCCCATGCAGCGCGAAGATTTTGAAGGCATTTTCAGGGT
>JAHJDJ010000267.1 GCA_018812585.1 bacterium | reverse complement strand
TAATCCTTTCTTCTTTTCGGGATCGAGTTTCTTATAACCGGGTAAATCTTCTAATTTATCATAAGGTGGAGGCAGCGGCATCAGATCCTGAGGATCGACTTCCACTAACTGGTCTGTTATTTTGCTGATATCGGTAATATTTTTCGGTTGCCTGGTTGTGATTCCCATTATTTCTTAACCTCCTCTCTCTTCTGAGGTGCGCCGGTTTCACCCACCAGATCAATCCAGGTTTTCTTGCCATCCGCATTGACATGCGGTGCTGCCCAGGTGGGCTTCTGGCTTACCATTTCGCCAATTTTCTTTGATAGTTCGCTGCCGGGCGTATTGGGTGTATCTTCCCAGCGGACGCTGTGCCAGGTGAAATATTTGATGAAGGCATGCGTCATGTGCGTGAACGGGAAGTAGACCATGAAAACAAGCACCAGGCCGATATGCCAGTAGACCATCGCTGACAGGGCAGGAATAGAGGAACCGGTAACCCAGCCTGTAAATATTCCCATCGCGGTGTAAGCGTATGCAGGATCCGTGGCAACCCAGACCAGTTCGGTCAGGCACATACCGCCTATCAGCAGCAGGTTGAAGAAATGGCTGAAGCTGTTGAACATCTTCAGATTCTTGTCGGTCAGGCGGCGCAGCAGCATCAAAACCGCTCCGACTACACCTAAGATGGTGCCGGCCCAGGCTAACGCTGTCGTGACAACGGCGATCAATCCGATAATACCGCCGGTGACGCCAAATGCCGCTAAAATTCCGCCCAGGATGAGCAGGCCCAGATCACCAATTAACAGATAAAGTCCGAAATGCAGCGCCCAGGAGGGGAACCATAAAGAGCGATTATGTTCCCAGACTCCTTTGAGCAGCAATATTTCCGGAATCATGAAGAGCATCGTGCTGACCTCATCCTTGTGTTGAGGTTTTGTCCACCAGTCGACCTCTTCCAACATCGATCCACCATAGCTGGCGCGCCCCTTCTCGTGAGGGACGGGGTATAATTCCCAGCGCAGGTGAACCGGCATCTTTGCGGTTCGTACCATGCGCGCGGCGACCGCAATGATGAAAATTATCGCCGAAACATAGACGATACCATGCAGAACCGTCATTCTAACACCTTTTGGTTTTCGTTATATCAGTTTGTTTTATCTTCCCTGCAGACCGTGAACCAGCGATTTCAGGTCTTCTGTACAGTAGGCACCAAAACGATAGACTTCACAGGTGCGGCAATCGACCCCTTCGCATCCTTTGGCTTCGCGTAGAACCACCCAGCAAGGTCGATCTGAATCCTTGGCTGCGGGGCAGCTTTCCAGAGTCTGTTCGTCGCACTTGCGGAATTCCCAGCAGGGCAGCAGTGCCCATAGCCGCAGAATCCCTTCCAGATTCAAGCCCTTTTTCTTGATCAAATGCTGGATGATACGGATGCGCTCCAGATCCTCGATGCAGAGCATGCGGGAACCGCCTGCGGTGCGATGATAGATGATCAATCCGGTGGCTTCGTACTTGCGCAGAGCTGAATCAGACAGCTTGGTCAGCTTGGCCGCAGCGCTGATGCCGATCACCGGAGCCAGTTGATCCAGCCTGCCCTTCGGCGCTCGATCTTTCAGCCAGTTTTTGAAGTCGTAATCCATTTTGCTATAAAAAAAAGGCGATCCAAGCGGATCGACTGTAATCCCCCATCTTACACTCACCTTGAAATATAAATAATCTGTACTCAAAAGTCAAGATATTTGTGAAATAAATAATTTGCAGCAGTTAGCTGTTGGCGGTTGGCGGTTACCAATCGTCCGGAATCCGACGAAAGCTTATAAACACGGTCATTGCGAGGAAGTTCGCCGATTAATCGGCGAACGACGAAGCAATCTTCGCGCCCAATCGCGAGCGTTATCATGCATGAAAACACATTTTACATTTACATCTTAACTACGAAGCGCAACACAGCGCTATACACTGGGGTAACTAATAACCTGTTTCGTCGTATCTCTGAGCATAAACAAGGTTTGGGTGATAGCTGGG
>JAHJDJ010000266.1 GCA_018812585.1 bacterium | reverse complement strand
TGGCAACAACGGCGGCATCCTTTTCTTCCGCAACACCACCGGCGACACCTCCGCCGTCCAGCCCCGCCTCAGCTTAGATCCGCTTCACGGCATCCAATTCAGCATCGGTCCCAATCCCGCCAATCCCATCACCTGGATTTCCTATAACCTCCCCTATCCGCAGAAGGCAGAGATTGCCGTTTATAATCTGCTTGGCCAGAAAGTCGCCACCTTAGTCTCAGGTTTGCAGATGCCGGGACAAAAGACTCTCATCTGGGATGCGGCGAATTACTCGTCTGGGCAGTATTTCATCAGGTTGGAGACGGATATGGCGGGGGCAAGCCCCCGCGCTACCGTTGGGAAAGTGGTGGTGGTGAAGTGAGGTGAAAATCTTAACCACTGATTCCCGCTGATAACCGCTGAATTACGCTGATTTGGGTTCGGTGGTAAAGAAGGTGTTTGCTAGAATACGAAGATTGTGCTCTGGATCCCGGATCAAAGTTGCCGGCTAACGCCGTCAACGTCCGGGATGACAATCCCTTTCGGGATTGCTTACGCCCCAATCATGGGGCTTTATCCGCCTCAGGCGGATTCTGAGGTATTCTGACTTCCTTCTGAATTCTATCCCCTGTCTTCCGAATTCTATCTCCTGCAATTTTCTTTTTCCGCTTGCATTACGTGGATCCTTTTTGTATATTATTTGTTTAATGCAGGGTAACGCAACTTCGACTAGCTGACTATCAATGAATTCTACTAAAGAAGAGATCCTCCGGTTGACGGCGACGGTTTCGTGCGCGGGTTGAGCGTCGAAACTGGGCCCGGCGGAGCTGGGCGAAGTCCTGAAGGGACTGCCTCCTATTGACGATCCCCGACTACTGGTCGGCACCAACACTGCCGACGATGCGGGTGTCTATAAATTAACTGACGATATTGCCCTCATCCAGACGGTCGACTTTTTCACGCCGGTACTGGACGATCCGTTCACCTTCGGGCAGGTCGCGGCAGCTAATTCTCTGTCCGACTGTTACGCCATGGGCGGCACGCCTATATCTGTGCTGAACGTCGTCGGATGGCCCAAGGACACGTTTCCGCTGGAGACTTTAACTGAGATCCTCAAAGGAAGTCAGGACAAGGTCATAGAAGCGGGAGCGGTCGTCGCGGGCGGACATACCTGCATCGACCGGGAGCTGAAATTCGGCTTGGCAGTGACCGGCGTGGTGCATCCGGACAAAATCCTGACCAACGCCAACGCCAAGCCGGGAGACCGGCTGATCCTGACCAAACCGATCGGTATGGGCGTGATTACGACGGCTATCAAGCAGGGGCGCGGCACAGCCGAACTGGCGGAGAAGGTCGGCAACATCATGAAGACGCTAAACAAGATGGCGGCTGAGGTGATGCTGAAATACCGCGTACACTCGTGTACCGACGTTACCGGCTTCGGTCTGCTGGGGCACCTGTATGAAATGATGGCGGGATCGAAGACACGCGCCCGACTGAAATTCCCGCTGATTCCCATCGTCGATGAAGCGTACGACTTTACCGGACCGGAAACGGTGCCGGGAGGCAGCAAAGCCAACATGGCCTATCTACAGCCGCACGTCACGCTGTCTGGAGTGTCCGACGCTCAATCGATTCTGATCCACGATGCACAGACGTCGGGCGGCTTGATCATTTCAGTGGATCATGATGACGCGGCGGATCTGTTAGCGGAACTGCACGCAGCGGGCGTCTCCTCAGCCGCCGTCATCGGCGAAGTCCTGGACGGCGATCCGGGTAAGATTATCGTAGAAGGATAATTTTAAATAGGGTGGCCGGGACAGCTTTCCTATGGGGATCGACGAAGTCGAGATGTCCCGGATTTTATACAAACACTCATGGGAGCGGATGGTGACTGGCGTTGCCCACGGGCTTCAAACCCGCAGGCGGGCTCTAATAAAGTCCGCGGTGAGTTCGATCCTCACACGTTCCCGCAAAACGAAAAACCAACCTTAATGGGTTGGTTTTTTGTGGTTTTGGGTATTCTGCGCCGACAAGAGATGACCACACCAACTTAATAATTTTACCTGCGTATATATAGAACTAATTGCAGCAGCTTGACTCATTCAAACCACGAAGCTGATGCAGTTCAACACAAATCGGATTCTTCAGTCTGCACTGAAAAGCCGCTGACCTGGAAAGCAGCGGCAGGATTGAAGGATCGTAAATGCCCGGGGCAGTCGAATCATCAACTGCCCTATTTTCGTTTAATTAAGGAGTGTAAATAATGGATAAGCATCAAATCTACGCAGAAATCACAGAGGTCTTAGGAATCGTCCCGAAATTCATGCAATCAATTCCTGAGTCGTCTCTGGAAATGGAATGGAACCTGTTCAAGAGCTTGCAGCTTTCCGAAGGCACCATCCCTACCAAGTACCGCGAATTGATCGGTGTTGGCATCTCTGCCGCGACCAAATGCCACTACTGCACTTTCTTCCACACGCAGGTAGCCAAACTGCACGGCGCCACTGACGAAGAGATCCAGAGTGCGGTGCAATACGCAAAGAATTCAGCCGGCTGGAGCACTTACCTGAATGGTATGCAGGTCGATTTCGATGAATTCAAGAAGGAAGTCCATCAGATCGGCACTTACCTGAAGGAAAAAGGCGCCCTGAAAGCCGCCTAATGCACGAAATCAATTGATTAGGAGAAAAGCCCCGCCGGTTGTGCGGGGCTTTTTTTGTAGTGGATTATCGGCGAGCCAGAGCAATGAAAAATTCTTGAAAATAGTATTGTTCTACATGAAATTATTAACTATATTCAATTATTCAATTGATTATTTGAATAGAGAAATGCATCAAGGTCGATTAGTCAAACATCAACTCTACGAACAGTTTTCCCGCATCGGTAAAGCAGTCGCCAGCCCGCAACGGTTGGAATTGCTCGATCTGCTCTGCCAAGGTGAACGATCTGTGGAAGAGCTTGCCAAAGAGGCCAAACTTGCTTTTGCAAATACCTCCCGCCACCTGCAGATCTTGCGGGGAGTGCATTTGGTTGATACTAGAAGGGAGGGCACTCGAATTTACTACAGACTGGCTGATAACAAGGTTTGTTCTTTCTACAGGAATATGTGTGGGTTAGCAGAGAGACGACTTTCTGAAGTACACCAGATTATGGAAGATTACTTCGGTAGTCGTAAGGATCTAGAAGCAGTCAATCGGCAAAATCTACTAGCAAGATCTCGCGCTGGACAGGTTACTATTTTAGATGTCAGACCTCGCTTAGAGTACAATTCATCACATCTACCCAACGCGGTATCTGTTCCCTTGCGTGAACTGAAGAAATACCTCGATCAACTACCCAAGGATCAAGAAATTGTGGCTTATTGTCGAGGACCTTATTGTGTTTTAGCACAAGAAGCGGTTAATCTTTTGAGATCTGAGGGATTCCAAGCCAACCGCCTTGAAGATGGAGTTTTAGAGTGGCAAGAGGCTGGATTGCCTGTTGAATCGGTTGAATGAAACGATCATTAGGAGGTGTAAAATGAAAGCAAGAATCTTAATATTGCTGGTCGTGCTTGCCAGTTTAATTAGAAATGCTATCGCTTACCCACCGGCTGTGGGCATACTCGGTGATGCTGAAAACTGCCTTGTGTGCCATGTCAGCAATGGCCCCTGGGGAAATGAAGAAGCGATCATCATTGATATCATTGACCGCGACACGAAGGGATCACTTAAACAAGCTGATGGGAGTTTTCTCATAGAAGCAAAGCGCGGTGAAACTAAGACCGTTCTCACGGTAATCGGCCGCTCCAAGAGTGATACAGAAGAAGCTCCTTACAGAAACGCCTGGTTATATCTAGATCCTGAAACAAGCAGCGCTTCACTATCCAAGTTCGCTCCCGGGTGGGATGTCAATTTACCTATGGCTTGCAGAATTGTGGGTGATAAGATTGACGTCTATGAAGACGCCAGGATCACGGTCTTGCCGATGTCTATCCGACCCAACGACGCAGCACAGGAATCCGAATTGGTTCTGCAGGTTATGCTCACAAAAGGCGAAGCTGTCAAAGGTAAGCCTAAAGAGGGGATAACTGGGAACTACTTCGAACGTAAAGTGTGCCTAATAGTGAAATAAAGGGAGATGCAAAATGCTGAAATCTAAGTGGCTAATACTCTTGGCTTTAGCTCTTTTTATCTGGACAGGAGAGGTCTTCTCGGCAACTGAAGTGGAAGAAACGGGAAATTTGGCAGGGGAATTCGAACTTGAGAATCTCGAAGGAAAAACACATCAACTGGCGGATTATCTCGAACATGGTTCGGTAGTTCTATGGTTTACTAACCTCTGTGGAGGCTGTCAGAGAGCTCTACCTGAGATTAAAGAGGTTTTTAAAGACGCTCAGTCACCCCTGCTGATAGTGAGTCTCCTCGGCGATAACCAGGAGACGCCAGAGCAAGTCAGGGAAAGCTACGAGTTGACATTCCCCATCCTACTAGATACTGAAGGGGTTGCCTGCAAGCAATACTCGGGAAATTATATCCCGAATACCTGTCCCGTGGAAAACTTGTTCTTGATTGATGCAGAAAGAACAATTTTGTTCCGAGGACATTATCCCGGTTTGGGCAAATCTGAGCTGGAGAAGCTTTTTCGGTGAAGCATTCCCGCAAATTGATGATTTGAAGGCTTTAAAATCACAATCCTGTCAATGCCCTGCAGGTTGTGCTTACTAAAGACGAGTTTGTTCAAGGTGAGCCGATAGAGGGAATTATTGGTAACTACTTTGAGAAGAAGGTTCATTTGAAAGTTGTTGATGGAGAGAGAAAATGACTGAACAGATCATCCACGGCATCCTGTTAGCGCTGCACAACATCGCGCTGGTGGGATGCGCTGCCGCGCCGTTTTATAATCGGAACCTGGTCAATACCCGCGCGCAATTTGGCCCCAAACTTCACTATAAACTCGACAAGGTGGTTGAAGATACTCTTCAGGGTAACGCACCCTATTGCATGGCTTTCATCGGTATTCTCTTTTTCACCGGCATTACTATGCCCCTGAATCACTACCTCTTTAACGGTGCTTTTAAGCAATTACACCTGATAGCGATATCAGCGCTGGCTTTGAAGTTGCTTTGTGTTTTCGCCATGGTAGTCATCATGTGGATTATTTTTTTCAAAATTAATCCAAAACTACGTGAACTCATGGCCACTTTCAAGCCCGAGGAAGCGCCTGCAACCGATCGCGAGAGCCTATTCTTCACACTGCGCGCTCAACGGAAAGCGCTCTGCGAAAAATGCTTATGGTTTGCCGTTGGCGTGTTGGTTTTCAGCGCGTTTCTGGGCTTTGGCACCTGATAGAAGGAAGAATTTACTATGATAATTACAATCATCACAAACGATCCACCGTACGGCACAGAACGTTCCTTTAACGCCTTGAGATTGGCTATGTCCTTGGTTAAGGATGAAGATGTCAAGCTGAATTTATTCCTCATGGCTGATGCGGTTGCCTGCGCCATGAAAGATCAGGAGACTCCGCAGGGGTATTACAACCTGGAAAGAATGCTGAAAAGTGTTACTGGCAGGGGGACTGTGCGAGCCTGCATCACTTGCATGAAGGCGAGAGGTGTGAAGGAGGAATATTTCGTTGAAGGAGTAAAATCCGGTGATATGGCCTTATTGGCTGATTGGGTGAAAACCAGCGATAAAGTTATCAGTTTCTAACCGCGATTATCTTCCCCCAGTTATTTGTTGCGTCAGGTCCTGCACCACAGGGGGGAGACCTGACGCCAATTAATCTACAAAACCCCATTCCAAAACGCAAGCAAAAATTAGCTCAATCCCTTCTTATCCCGCTTTTTCCTTTTACCTTTTTCCTTTTTACTTAGATTTTCCGTCTGCCTGGAAAATTATGCTTGCATCTGGATGTAAAATTGCTTAAATTGTAGTGTTAATTTCGTCCCGGGGAAGGACAGGTTAAACACGGACTCCGTATGAAGCAACTCAGCACATTGGTTTTATGCTGTCTGGTGGTCTCCATCGCCGCTGCCCAGAACCCCAATTTCGATTACCCCATTTTGCTCACCTCAGCGGACGCCTACATCGTCGAATCGCAGGAACACGTCTGCCCCGCCGTCGGAGACTGGGACGATGACGGAGACGAAGATCTCCTGGTCGGCGTGCAGTATTACGGCTACGTCTATTTCTACGAAAACATATCGACCGGTTCAGGTTACGAATTCGCTCCCTATGAGCGTCTCATGGCAGACGGCGGCGCCTTGACCGTCTCCTGGGGTTGATGCCAGGGAGCGGCTCCACAGATCGTGGACTGGGACGAAGACGGCTTGCAGGATCTACTGGTGGGCGACTACTTTGGATCGGTGCGCTATTTCCGCAATATCGGATCGCCGGGTAATCCGGCGCTGACGTATGAACATCACATATCTGCAGCAGGGACACCTATCGATGTCGATACGGACGCGACGCCCTGGGTGGATGATTGGAACGAAGACGGCCTGAAGGATCTATTGCTGGGCGCTTCCAATGGCCGGATTCACCTCTACATCAACGAAGGAACGAATGCCGCTCCGGTCTTCAATACCACGGATTTTGTTATCACGGCCACTGAAGATACGTTAGACGTTGGCGGACGCAGTTCGCCGTGCGTGGTCGATCTGGACGGCGATGGATTGAAGGATCTGGTTTCCGGTAACATCGACGGGGTACCGATCTTCTTCAGGAATACCGGCACGAATGCTGAACCGCGCCTTGATCCGGGGGACAGCTTGTGGGTAGGTCAGATTCCGTTAGACCCCAGCGCCACCAGCCGTTTCGCTCCTGTAGATTGGAACGGAGACGGCAGTGTCGATCTGATCGGCGGCGGTTATGACGCTCGCTGTAAACTCTACCTGCAAACCGAAGCGACTCTCCCCTGCCCCGAAATCAGTATCGCCAATACGGGCTCATGGCTGGTGCCTTCGTCAGGCGGCACAGTTGAATTCAGCGTAGAGATCGAAAATAGCCAGTCTGGTGCGCTGGATTACGACGTCTGGTCAGAGGTGTACCTGCCGGACGGAACGTACTATGGGCCGCTGTTATATCGCACCGATCTGACCATCCAACCCGGCCAAACCATGAGCCGCGATCTAACGCAGAATGTGCCCGGCAACACCATGGATGGAGCTTATTTCTACAAGGCTTACGTCGGGGATTTTGAGACTCTCCAATATCAGGACGAAAGCGAATTCTACTTCCACAAGATGGACACTTCCAGCGGAGACTGGATGGGGGATTGGGATATAGCTGGGTGGGATGAAGAAGACAGACAAGAATGTCTATCCTCCAATCATGCTAGTGAAACAGTCGCAGGTATTGACGTCTCCCCCAACCCGTTCAACGCCGTTACCGAGTTACACCTGACGATGCCTGAAACTGCAGAGGTCGATCTAACCATTTACGATTTAAGCGGACGACGATGCGCAATATTATGCGCTGGATATTTACCCTCCGGAGATCATATATTTACCTGGGATGCTGGGGGGTATGCCAGCGGCATATATTTCGTCGTATTCAATTCGAGAGAAATCACATTCACTCAAAAGATGGTGTTGTTGAAGTAGGACTATCTGGGAGAATATGTCCGGGACATCTCGACACCGTCGATCCCTTTGGGCACCATTGGCATTGCTTCGTAAAAAGCTGTCCCCCCCGCAGAATACGCCTGAGGCGTACAAGTGAATTCTGCGGCTTAGTTTAATCGGTAGACTGCGCTATGCTTAGTCTACCCTACAATTTTGTCGGGGTGAGGGACCACCCCGACTACGGAAATAGAGACAATTCAAGAAGGCGTCGTGGAGGTCTATGACGTCAGCGAGTAAATTGCAATACGCTATAATTTTAGGGAGGAAGAAGCATGAAGCACATTTCGATTTTAGTCCTCTGTCTCATGATTGCCGCAGTTGCCTGGGCGCAAGCGCCCAATTTCGACTACGGCTACATGATGACCACCGAGACGTCGACGTACATCGTGGAAGGGAACGTTTACGATGCGCCGGAATTCGGAGACTGGGATGATGACGGCGACCAGGATCTGATGGTGGGTGTTTTCTACAACGGCAATGTCCAGTATTATGAAAACACGTCCACCGGCGCTATCCCGGAATTTTCAGATTACAGCCTGGTCCAGGCTGACGGAGCTAACATTCAAGTCACTTATGGTTGATGCATCGGTGCGACTCCACGGATCGTGGATTGGAATGAAGATGGATTGCAAGACTTACTCGTCGGTGAAAACGCCGGGACAGTGCGTTATTTTCGTAATATCGGCACGGTTGGCAATCCCAGCCTGACCTTTGACAGCTACCTTCAGTCGGGCGGCATCAATATTGACATCGGCAGTTATTCTCAGCCATGGGTGAACGACTGGAATGAAGACGGCATGAAGGATCTGCTGGTCGGTTCCAGCGATGGTTTCGCCAACCTGTACATCAATGTTGGCACCAATGAGCAGCCGCGCTTCAACAGTGAGATACACATCACCTACGCCACCGGCGGCCAGATCGACTTCGGTTCCCGTTCCGGCCCCATCGTCATCGACTTGAACGGTGATGGCGTCAAGGATTTGATCAGCGGCGAATACAGCGGTAAAATCTACTACTGCCAGAACAACGGCACCAATGACAACCCGCAGTTAGCGAACATGGTGGCGCTGAAGACCGGAACGCTTGACATCGATCATGGCAGCACTGCCCGTATCGCCATTGTCGACTGGGACGATGATGGCGTCATGGATATCGCCAGCGGTGGTTACGACAGCCGTCTCAGGCTCTACCTGCAAGCAGAAACAACCGAACCGGCTCCGACAGTCGTCCTGACTCGTTTGAGCGGTTACTCGATTCCCGGCGGTTCTTACTGTGACTATAACGTTCTGATCAATAATCAGACCGCGTCGAGCGTCACTTACGACGGCTGGACGGATATCCAACTGCCGGATGACAGCTTTTACGGGCCCATCATGCTCAGAGAATTGACAACGCCAGCATACGGCAATGTCAATCATGATCTGTCTCTGTATGTGCCTCCCGGCGCGCCGAACGGTTACTATTACTACTACGGCTATGTCGGCGATGAGTCCTCACTGCAAGTGTACAGTTCGAGTTACTTTTACTTCTACAAAACCGCCTTGGACAACGTACCATCTGGTGGCAACGAGTGGATCAGTACCGGCTGGGAAGACGACGAGATCATGGATCCTTCCGTCCAACTGCCGGCCAGCATCTCACTTACAGCTTCGCCCAATCCGTTTAATCCGACGACGACGCTGCGTTTTTCTCAGCCTGATCCGGGGCATGTCATGATCAGCGTCTTCGATGTATCCGGTCGCAAGCTCAACCAATTGGTGGATGGCTTCCGCAATGCAGGCAGCCACGAAATCACCTGGGATGCCTCTTCCCTGCCAGCCGGCGTGTACCTGGTTGATCTGCAGACAGGTCAAACGCGGTTGACGGAGAAGGTGGTGCTGTTGAAGTAAGATAATCGATAGACTGCGCTGCGCTTAGTCTACCCTACAGAAAAAATAAATCTATCGGGGTCAGGGACGACCCCGACTACGGGATTAGAACCACCTTAGACACAAACACAGCGACAACGGAAAATCATCTTAACCAGGGGAGCCGATCCAGGCATCTGGATCGGCTTCCGTTTAATTTCAACGGAATAACCACCATGAGAAAAACTGCACTTATCCTCTGTCTATCACTGCTTTTCGCATCATCACTCAATGCACAAACTCACATCTCCGGGCCGCAAAATGGCGTGTGGGAATCCTCCGGTAATCCTTATATCATCGTGGGGGATACTCAGGTCGAAGTTAGTGATACTCTAACCGTTTCTGAAGGCGTTCTCATCGAATTCCAAGGGGATTTCAGCTTTCAGGTTGAGGGTAGGTGCTATTTTATGGGAGAGGTCGGTTCCGAAATAAGCATCACTGGCAGTTCGGAAGGATCGTTCGATATTTCCGGTAATAGCGTAATTTGGAACAACGTGCGTGTCCAGGGCGGCTTAGCAGCCATCACGGTCACGAGCGGCACTTTCGAAGCAAATAATTGCTCTTTTGATTCGACCAGCACGGCGAGTATTATCTCTACATCGTCAACTCTTTCCCTCTCCCATTGTGACATTCATTTAAACAACGCCGATTTTGCTGAACCGTATTTCCTGCAATCGACGAATGGGACATCGAATCTGGATAACCTCTCCTTTACCAGCAATTGCATGGGATTCCTGCAGAGTAACGGCAGCGACTTGACCATGATCGACTGCAACCTCAGCTATTACAAAGATGACTGGTACGACGCTCAAGCTTTAATCTTCATCAATGGCGGAGATCCGGTTTTTGAAGCGAATGAATTCGACATGACGGTAGATCTTTCTGGCGGGGAAAATACCGGCACGATTATTCGTCAAGATTTCGTAGAAAACGGGATTCTGCGAGATAATGATTTCAATGGCACTGTTTATAGCGCCTCCGATTCGGACGCAGGTGCGTTGGTGGGAATTTTCGGGGGTATGGGTGAGATAGTAAAGAACAATTTTACAATTCAGACAGATGCAGCCGCCGGGGTCACTGAAGCCGAGATTGACATCCATGCGATCCAGTTCTTTTCCGGTGAGATCGACAGTTCGGAGATATTCGTCGATTTAGGTGACATCGCGAATGAAACGTCTACCATCAGCGCCATAACTGGCAGCGCCGGTAATTTCGATCATAATCTAATCATCGTCAATGGCAAGTCCTGGTCTTACGGTATTCACAGTTCCGACGCTGAGATCATCAATAACACGTTTATCACCACGGGAGATACGACGACGGCCGGATATTACATTACGATATCCTCATCGACCGGCATCTTGAAGAATAATATCTTCGACGGTATCGGAACAGCAGTATCTCCGGCGTTCACATTTGACCACAGTTATAACTGCTATTGGGGATATGGCGGAGGAAGCGGCATTCCACCGCTCTTAACCGGAGAGATCAACTTTGATCCACAGATGGATGCTACCTACCATTTGACCAGTATTTCCCCCTGCATCAATACCGGTGATCCCACTTCACCGTACGATCCTGATGCCACCTTAGCAGATATGGGGGCCTTCTTCAAGGATCAGAGTGACCGTCCGCAAATTGTCGATTTCTTTCCGCAGATCTTTTTCTCTGCACCCGAACATACCAGTCAGCATTTCTGGATCAGCGCCACCGATCCAGCCGGTACAGGTCTTACATACGAGTGGTCTTATCATGGTGAGGTCATAGCGACTGACAGCCTGGCCGACGTCTTTTTTGCCAATGCCGGGATGGATTCGGTCAAAGCCTGGGTTTACAATTCAGTCGGCAGCGACAGCCAGAAGTGGGTGTACGAATTGACGCCCGTGAATCTAGATTTACTTGTGCCTCAGGATTTTGCCACGATTCAAGAAGCGATAGATTATTCTTCGTACCTGGGCGATACGATAAGGATCGCGGCGGGCGTTTACTACGAAAATCTGGTAATGGAAGAAAAATCGATCGCGATGTTTGGCTTGGAAGGAGCTGAGAACACGGTTATTGACGGCAGCGCTTCAGGCAGCGTCCTGAAAATCAATGACAGCGGCCCCGATACCGTGATGCTGGGCGGTTTGACATTCCGCAATGGTCTGTCTGAATCGGGTGGAGGCATCAATGCAGTATTCTCGACATTGAAAATCGATAGCTGCATTATATTCGATAATGTGGTTTCCAGCGGCAGCAATGGCTATGGTGGCGGAATCTATTTAAAAGACTGCTGGGCGACGATTTCTGATGTTAACATTGCATATAACAGCGTTGAGGCCGTTGAGTATGCCAGAGGGGGTGGATTTTACTGTGATGGATCATTCATAATAAGGGACAGTGAAATTGAGCATAACAGTATTCTACCGGGCGCCACCATCGCGTCAGGCGCGGGTCTGTCAAATTATGGCGGATCTGGTCTGGTGATGAATTCTGTCATCCGCAGCAATGAATTAAATGCTGTCAGTTACGCCTTTGGCGGGGGTGTGAAAACGACTAATGTGGATTTCGATCACGTCGAGATCACGGAGAATGTGATTCTTTCGGGTGAATACGCTAAAGGCGGCGGCGCGTATCTGACCTATTCCACCTTAGAGCACTGCACTGTCAGCCACAATGAAGCGCCGGAAGGGGCCGGTGTATTTATTCAGCTTTCCGGCGTGACGTCAGTTCATAATTCCATCATCTCGTTCAATGCGGGTGAATACCAGATTTCGTCTACAGAAGAGTATATCACGGAGATCAACTTCAGCAACATATTTGCGCTGAATTCTGAACTATTTGGGAACTGTTCACCGGGGCAGGGGTGCATCACCGTTGACCCGTTGTATATTGGAGGTAACCCGTTCGATTACCATCTCTGGGACACATCGCCTTGTATCGACGTTGGCGATCCCGCCTCGCCCTTAGATCCGAATAACACCAGGGCAGATCTGGGCTGTTACTATTTTGATGGATTGCCAATGAGCGAAACGGATCTGATCGATATCCCGCAAGAGTATGCATTGCTGCCACCCTTCCCGAATCCTTTCAACAGAACGGCAACTCTGGATTTCCAGTTACCTGTGGAAGCGAATGTCGAATTGATGATCTATAACAGTTTAGGGCGGATCGTGACGACCCTTCTGGACCGGCAGATTTCAGCCGGGTATCACAGTATCATCTGGGATGCCGCACTACAGAGTTCCGGTATCTACTTCCTGGTTCTGCGCGCGGATGATTATCATCATTCACAAAAGCTGTTGCTGCTGAAATAATTTCAATCATCATCGTAACCATAGAAGGCGGCATTCAACAGCCGCTTTTATTTTTCGTAATTCAATTTGCATTTGTGGCTCAAAATGCATATCATTAATGTGATCTATCCGAAACGTTAAGGGTCTCATGCCTGGTTTAGCTGGAATCATCAATTTAAAAGGTCTTCCGGTTTCGCCTGCACTTTACAGCCAGTTCACGGGTGACGTGTTACGCTCGAAGACGACCGTTGCCGATGAATGGATCGCACCGCAGAACAGCGCGGCTATCACGAGAATCCATAGAGGCATCGTCAATCCCGCAAAGCAGCCCGCAGTATCTGCCGATGAGCGTTATCGTCTCTTTCTTGATGGGGAAATCTTCAACGAAGACATGGATCTGGATCGTCAGGCTGAATCTATTCTGGAAGCGTATCAGCAAGAAGGGGAGGCGCTTTTCACGCGCTTGAATGGCTCCTTCGCGATCATTCTGATCGATCAGGAACATCATTTTTTTCAGATCGTGGCCGACCGGTTGGCAACCGTGCCTGTTTATTACATCCGCAAGGACAATATGTTGGCGTTTTCGCCTGATATTCGACCGTTATTGCGCATGTTCCCAGGACCGCCAGATATTAATGCTTTAGCGGTAGAAAATTTTCTGGCCAGTGGTTTCATTCTGGATGGCCGCACGCTGATCGATGGTCTCTATTGTATTCGGCCTGCTGAAATCATACAAGTTGACGGCACTGAAGTTTCGGTCAAACGATACTGGCAATTCGGCTACACAGAGACCCGGGATAACCGCTCTCGCGCTGACCTTGAAGTGGAGATGGCGCATCTCTGCAAGCAGGCGGTCAGGCGTCAGATTAGCGGCAAGCACAAGCTAGCCCTGCCGCTCAGCGGAGGCTATGATTCACGTTCCATTCTCTTTTTCTGGCAAATGCTCCACCCGGATGAAAAAATCCACACCGTGTGCTGGGGTGTGGATGAGACAATTCCTGAAACCGACGCCTTTATCAGTCGGGAATTATCTAAAACTTATAACACAATTCATAACTTCTTTCCACTGGAAGCAGGAGGGCTGACCGAGCATTTCAGGGAGTTCGTACTGCGGGATGAAGGACGCACCGATACGGTTGGTAACTATGCAAAAGGATTGTCAGTTTTCGACCGCATCCGAGATGACGTCGGTATTGACATGCTGGTACGCGGTAACGAAATTTTCGGGGCGCGCGGAAAAGTATATCGCATGAAGGACCTCATGCATACCGCATTCATGGATGATTTAACCTGCTTCCCAGACAGCTTTCACTACCTGAAACCTTCGATTTATAAAGATTTCGCGGCTATCGGGCAGGAACAGATGCGCCAGTTGCATGCTATTAACCCCTACGATGATCCAGTTGACCGTAAGGATTTCATGTTTATTTTATTAAGGTTGTCAGGGTATCAGAGTCCCTTAACGCGCATAAAAAAGCAAGCTATTGAAGAGAGAAATCCCTATCTTGACAATGACATCATGACTTTCATGGCTACTCTTCATTCGAAATACCGGATCTGGAAAAATCTCTTCATGTCCTCCATGCGCAATCAGATTCCTGATTTCACGGAGGTGGAATTCATGAAGCGTGTCAGCTTGATTCATTGGGACGGTTTGCTGAAAACAGATGCCAGGCTGCAGGCATTCATCAACCATATTCTCTTTGAACGCCGAAATGGGTTTGACGACATTCTGGATCAGAGGAAACTGCGCAATTGGATTAAATACTGCTTCTCCCCCAAACCTCTCAAGCGCCGCTCTTTGGTCAATCGTGCCAACCGCAAGATCAGAAAACAGTTCGATCAATACTCGCTGGAGCCGAGCCTTGAAATCTTCAGATTGATGCTGTTGAAAGTTTGGATGGACGAATTCACCAACGGTGAGTTCAACTTGAAGTACTAAAATCAACCAGGAACACACGACGTTATGCCGGGATTCGCAGGAATAATCAGCTTGAATGGGGCTTCGATAGATGAGGGGCGGCTGCGTCAGTTCATCCGTAAGCATCCGGGTAACCAGCCTGTTATTCTGGAGCGCTTACCGGAAGATTCACCCCATATATTTTTTACCTCGATCACAGAAGACTTAAGTTTTCCTACACATCCTTTCTCTAAAGTCTCTAGCCAAGGGACTTCCATTTTCTTCTTCGGCGAGGTTTTCAATGAGGAATTCAAGGGGAATCCAGTCTCAGACCTTCTCCTCGAAGCTTTCAATATAGAGGGTATCGACTTATTCTCAAGACTCAACGGTTCGTTTATCGCGATCCTTTATCATGCTGAAACAGACGTCCTGCAGATACTGAATAATCGTTCAGCCTCACTTCCGATCTATATTCTGCAAACTGAAGAAATTTTTGCTTTCAGTTGCCGCATTTACCCTCTGATTGACCTGATCCCCAGCTCACCCAAGTTATGCACAGCGGCTGTTTCCAATTTCCTGTCGAACGGATATTGCCTGAACGGATTGACCCTGATTGAGGGCATCAGGGCTTTGCCGCCGGGAAATGTT
>JAHJDJ010000265.1 GCA_018812585.1 bacterium | reverse complement strand
CTGCGACCGGTACGATAAGCTCCACGGTGATAGAAAGATCATCGATAAACCAGCCGATAAAATTGGTCTGCTCATCTGTGACTGTCCTGAAGCGGAAACGGATGTCATCGCAGCCGAAACCACAGTAGGTTTCCAGGTTGACGTTACGCTGGAACCACTCATTTTCCACGCCGCTGATTTCAAGAATGCTTTCCCAAGGTGCGCCGCTTGATGAGATTTCAAGATAGCCGAAATCGGCGTTTTCTTCCAGCAGATGTTTTTCCCAGAAAGTCAGAGTAACCGTCTCGAAGGAAGAGAGATCCCAGGATTGCCCCCATTCTGCCCAGGAATCCGCACCGTTGGGATATTGAGCGTAAGGGCTGTCTTCGATACTGTTTGACCCGGAATGAGCGAACAGAGAATTCAAGCCCCAATCGCCGGTGAAATACCAGGCCGCCAATTGACCCTCGAAATCTTCCAGATTAGCTTGCGGCCCTAAGGGGAAGAATTGTGTTGGTCCATCGGTGGTATTGTTCATGGATGAAGAATCAACTGCGCGCACGAAATACTGAACGATCTGATCCAGCGGCTGTTGACTGTAGGTCAGATTCGCTTCAAAGGTATCCACGCCTGCAGGATACATCGCGGTACTTTGCCAATTTCCTGAACCAACTTGCCAGCGTAATTCGACAGATTGAATGCCGTAATTATCGGTGACGACAGCTTTGACTGGGTATGAAACGGTGGGGAAGACCGATTCACCCAGAGAATCTGTCCACACAACTTCCGGTGGGTAGGGATCTGGACCGACATAGAATTGAAACACTGATGCCGGCGCGCTGTCCGGTAAAAAGGATGCAAAACCCAGAGTATCCGCCGCGGTCAGATAATAGCTGATAGTCTGCCCATTAAATGGTCCGGGGATGACGCCCAGGTATTCACTCGGGTTTCCGGTTGGATCCAACAGTACGCTGGCGTACGAACCCTGGTCAGCTCGCCAGAAAAGCTGCAGAGAATTGCCATCCAGGGGGATGTTGGAAGTGATATCAGCGAGGATTTCGAACTCTACAGCCAGCGTGTCTTCTGAATCTCCTAACGGTTCATGTGCTATTTGAGGGTAAACGGCCGACGGTAAGATCAGCCCGCGTGCTTCAAAATTATCGACTATAATCTGGCGGTAAAACCCATTAAAAAGAGCTAATTCAGTCGTAAGAATCGCTTCAGCGGCGTCCTCCATCAACGCGCCGTAACCGATTAGAAAGTGGTGCTGCAGGATGATGCGATCCCAGGCGATCACGTCGGGGATTTCCCACCAGACGTCCATGAGGCTGGCGGACCAGAGTTCGCCGCCATGATAGATATTGCCGGTGTTGGCGTCTTCCGGGTAGTGGAAGGGAGCGTTCAAGATGCGGCCTGCCCAGAACTGGTTGTGACCGTCCCAGTTGAACACCCAGTAGGGCTGGAAATTCTGGTTGATGGATAAACTATATGAACCTGCCAGATAATCGCCGTAGCCTTCGCCCATGGCGCCTGTATGACCACCTGACCAGTTAAACACCATATTGTCATGCATGGCGTGACCGTATTCGTGCAGAATCACGTCGGCATCTTCCGCGTCATCGACACCCCCGGAACCGTAGGTTATCTGTCCGTTGAAGGGGCTGTACCAGGAGTTATCCTCCGTCGTGCCGTTGACGTTACAGGGCTGCTGGCGGTTGTTGGCGTTAGGCGTTTGCAGTTCATTCTGAAAATAGCGTTGAATGTTATCGATATGATAGTAAACCATCACCTCTTCAAAGCGGTCGTCTTCACGCAGGTAGATAAAGTTTGTTGTCGTTTCAGCCGCGCGGTTGGAAGTGGGGAAAGTGCTGACGTAAGAGCCATCCAGGTAGTAATAACCTCCGACGGGATCATCGAGGTCGAGCAAGATGACATCAGAATATGCTTCGATGGGAATCGCTGCATTGGAATCGTTTTGATCGGTCAGCGTATTATCTTCCAGCACAGTCTTGGGATCGGGATTGAAAATCTGTCCAGTACCGTCAATGAAGATACGGCGGTCGACGTGGCGCAGAATTTCTCCATTTACAGCATTTACCCAGATTTCCCAGTCTGCGGGTGGATCGATGCCCGGCAGTTGCAGGCGATAGACTAAATCACCCTGTCGGTCATAACCCAATTCTACGCTGGGTTCTGAACGGTACAAAGACCCTGAAATCTGCTGTTCTGCACTGGCAAGCGCTTCATTAGCGGAAAAATTGGGTTTTAGTAAAGCAAAATCCGAAGTTGAAAAGGCATTGAAGAGCGATTTGATTTTAGCATCATTTGCGGTTACAATCAGATTGGTTTCAAAGACCGGTAAACCGTGAGCGTGCTGTTGGTAAACGAAGCGCGTTCCCAGGCCGATTTCATCTATTTTGACGAGATTGAACCTGACATCTTCGTCATCGGAGAGTCCCAGCAGAGCGCGGTTTTCCTGGAGGAAACGATCTACCTTGTCGCTGAGACTTTGACCAGCAGGCAGGAGTATATCCGACCAGGATCGGGTCAATTGACCATCAAGCGCTCTTTTGCCGCGGGCAGAACCAAAAGATAACGCGGCAAAGAGAAGCAGAGCGGCCAGGACGACCAGAATGAAAAAGGACTTATTTCTGTCCATGATACTTCAGAAGTTCAATGGTTAATACTGCGGGCAGGTTGTCTGCATGAAAAGTCGTCGTGCTGCTGCCATGACGCACGATATGATCGTAACTTTTTAAAAAGTCATCGACACCGGTGATGGGAAAATCGACACTCAGGACGTCGGTTTTGTAATGCATCGGTAACACGGCCTTCGGATTGATGGCTTTGACGATCTCTTGGGCGCCTTCAGCATTGACCGTGAAATAGCCGCCGACAGGCACCAGCAGAACGTCAACAGGCAAAAGCGCGTTAATCTGGTCAACATCCAGCGCTGTGCCAATGTCGCCCAGATGAACGAAAGTCATGCCGTCTGTAGAGATGCGGACGATGCCGTTGGAACCGCGCAGTTCGCCGCTTCGTTCGTCGTGGAAAGAGGCCACAGTCTGGAAACGCACCTGCTTGCCGTCAAGCATGTATACGAGATCAGATCGCCCTTCGATGGCTTGATCACCGTTACTGCCCCAGAAGGTGGAATCATCGCCGCTGGCGTGTAAAATCACATCGGCATGTATTGCGTCGACGGCGTTATGATCGAAATGATCATGAGTGGAAACAATTACGTCAACGGGACCTTCAGGAAGTTCGTAAGGTATACGTGACGTATCATAGGGATCGATCAGGATCTTTGTCCCGTTGCCGAGCGTGAGTAAGAAGCATGAATGCCCGAACCATTCCACTTTGACTGGAGTGTTCGCTTGAGATTGCATAGATATAGTAAACAGCATTATTAGAACGAACAATACTGTTCGCAGCAAGGGCTTCATTTTCTCTCCTGATTCAGTTTAACATAATATACGATACAATTCTGCACAAGTAAATAGTAAAGTTTTGCGCTTCATGTTTATTGCCCTGGAAAACATCCTCCGCAGCTTTCTATCGGATTATACGTCCAAGGCTGGTGAAAAGCTCCATGTGCTGGTTGCGGTATCGGGTGGAGTCGATTCTATGGCTCTGCTGAATGCAGCTTTCAAGCTGCGTGACGGAGGAGATCTGGATGTGACTGCCGCTCATCTGCTGCATCATCCCGAATCAACCGAGGCGGTCAAGCGGCAAGCGCTTGTATCAGACTACTGCCAACGTAACAGGGTCGATTGTATCCAAAGCGATCTGAAAGGCACACCTGAAAACGGTCAATCGCCTGAGGAGTGGATGCGGGAGGAGCGTTACCGATTTTTATTAAGTACCGCGCAAAAGAAAGGGTGCGATTATATTGTGACTGGGCACCATGCTGATGATCAAGCTGAAACAGTGCTTGCGCGTATTTTAACCGGCGCGGGAATTTCTGGTTTGCGCGGGATTAACGCGCGCCTGGATCAGGTGTTGCGACCGTTCTTGCCGGTAAGAAAATCTGATCTAATCGGATATTGTGAGGCGCATGGGATTCCCTACTCGGATGATCCAATGAATGAGGATACCCGGTATCCGAGGAATTTCATCCGACAGAACTTGCTGCCCCTGATTCGGCAGGAGTTGAATCCTGACGTTGAAGGCGCACTAAACCGCCTTGGAGCGTGGTCGCAGGAGATGGAAGAGATCCTAAATTTTGAGGCTGATAAAGGATTGAGGGGAGCGAGGTTAAATTTCCAAAAAGGTAAAATTATTCTTGATCTTAATGTTCTTTTAACGTACTTTATAGGGATTCGGAAATTTACGATTCTTAGAGCTTTAAGACTGCTCGCTGAAACACCGCTGAATTTGACTGCTCAGGATTACGATCACATTGAGAGGTTGATACAAACAGGGCGCACCGGCTCGTATCTGGAATTTCCAGGGGGATTAGAGCTTTACCGCGACCGCGATCGACTGGTCATCACAAACATTTCCCTTTCAGATGCCGAAATAACTTTGGCGCCTGGTCGTCCAGGAGCTATCCCTGAATTTGATCTGAAATTGTCCTGGGGTGAGCCCGATTGGGAGCAGCTGAAAGCAGGTGAAGCTTACGAAGCCGATTTGAGCTTCGATTCGAATCCCATTAAATTGCGATACGCTAAAGAAGGTGATCGCTTCTATCCGCTGGGGGCGCCTGGTGAAAAACGACTCTTTCGTTTTTTAACCGATCAAAAAGTATCACGTCCTGAAAAACGCACGACGCTGGTGCTGCAACAGGGTGACCGCATTCTTTGGGTCATCGGTCACCGTATATCGGAATATGCTCGAGTCAAACGCGGCGTTGGCTCATCATGGAGGTTGTCGTTTGAACCTCTTGAGCCATCAAACTCTTTGGTTTGAGTAGACGGGATAAATTATGACTGATAGAAATAGCAATAATAATAAAGATAACGGGAATCAACGAAATCAGAGGCCAAATCCCAACGACCGCTTTGAGTGGAAGAAAGCGGCGCGCACGGTTTCTTTCTGGCTTCTGATCTTTCTGGCTTCCATCGTCATTGCCCAGGCTTTTAACTTCGGGGAAAAACGAGAAGTCAAGATCCCGTATACTCAATATCGAGAACTGTTGGAGAATGGTCAGATTCGATCCGGGTTCATCACTGAGACGGAATTCCACGGTGAATACATCACCAATCCCGCTGATGAATCTTCTGAAAAGATCCGCTTCGAAACAGTATTGCCTTTCGTGGAAAACTGGATGCTGGATGAATGGAATGAGAGAGGCGTCGATTACGAATTCAGAGAGAGAGCCACCAACCTCCTGGGATACTTCTTTACGGCGATTTTCCCCTGGTTGATCTTGATCGGCTTGTGGCTGTTTTTCATGCGTCGCTTACAGGGAGGTGGTCCTAAAGGAGTTTTCTCATTTGGCAAGAGTCGCGCTAAGCTGTTAACCGAAAACCGTCCCAAAGTGACGTTTATGGATGTTGCCGGCGCCGATGAAGCCAAGGAGGAGCTGCAGGAGATCATCGAATTTTTGAGGGATCCAAAGAAATTCCAGAAGTTGGGCGGGAGAATACCTCGCGGCGCGTTGCTTTTGGGACCTCCGGGAACCGGTAAGACGCTCTTAGCGCGGGCTATTGCAGGAGAGGCTGAAGTGCCTTTCTTCTCCATGTCCGGCGCTGACTTTGTCGAGATGTTTGTGGGTGTGGGCGCCTCACGCGTGCGGGACCTTTTTGAGCAGGGCAAGAAAAACGCTCCTTGCATCATCTTCATCGACGAAATGGACGCGGTGGGCCGGCATCGTGGGGCAGGTCTGGGTGGCGGTCATGATGAACGTGAACAGACGCTGAATCAGCTTCTGGTGGAGATGGATGGTTTTGAGTCGAATGAAGGCGTCATTCTGATCGCGGCTACCAACCGACCGGACGTTCTGGATCCGGCGTTGATGCGCCCGGGGCGGTTTGACAGGCAGATAGTGGTGGATCGACCCGATGTGCGGGGACGTGAAGGCATCTTCAAGGTTCATACTAAAAAGATCCCCTTGAGTGAAGACGTCGATCTGAAAATTCTGGCGAAAGGGACTCCAGGTTTAGCCGGCGCTGACCTGGCGAATTTGGTGAACGAAGCTGCCTTACTGGCAGCCAAGCGTAATGCTGATATGGTCAACATGGATGACTTCGAGGATGCCAAGGATAAGGTGATGATGGGAGCCGAACGTAAAAGTCTTCTGATCAGCGAAGAAGAAAAGAAGACCACGGCCTACCATGAAGGAGGACACGTTCTCGTCTCCAAGAAGATCCCGGGCGCTGATCCGGTGCATAAAGTGACCATCATTCCACGCGGCCGGGCATTGGGTTTGACGCACTTTATCCCCATAGACGAAAAACACAATTACTCCAAATCTTATCTGCTGGCGATTTTGGCTCATCTGCTGGGTGGTAGAGCTGCTGAGCAATTGGTCTTCAATGAGCAAACCACCGGAGCGGGAAACGACATTGAACGGGCGACTGAGGTTGCTCGCAAGATGGTTTGCGAGTGGGGTATGTCAGAAAAGCTGGGACCTTTGACCTACGGTAAAAAAGAAGAGGAGATATTCCTCGGCCGTGAAATTGCCAAACATCGAGATTACAGTGAAAAGACTGCTGTCACAATAGACGCTGAAGTAAGCCTGATTGTCACCGACGCCGCGGCGCGCGCGCGGAAAGTCTTAGAAGAGAATATGGATTCGCTCCATGCACTGGCTGAAGCTTTGCTGGAACGTGAAATACTGGATGGCGAAGAGATCGACCGCATTTTAGATGGCAAACCATTGGAAGCCAAAGTACAAAAAGAGCCTGAAAAAGAAGAAGTCGACGAAGAGATAGAAGAAGAACTCGCAGTTCAACGCAAGAAAGAAAATAAACCCGAACCGGAGGGTGGAGAAGAGCCCTCTCCGGCGACTGCTTAGTTTATTATGAACGAAGACAACAATCACCTCAGCGAGGACGAGCTGAGGAAATCTATCCGAGCTGAAATCGAGCAGCGCGATCTGGAACGTGTAAAATCACAACGACGTAAAGAATCTCAGCGGTTGGTTAATCAGCAGACTGAAATGAAGCGCAAGCTATACCGCGAGGAGATGGATCTCTATTACCGTGATAAGCCTGGATATGCGCAGATTATCGGTGACGATGGCGAACCTGAATGGGTTCTGGAAGATGAGATGCGCGATAACGAACGTCTCTTCGATACCGTTCATGAAGATCCCATTGAGGGGAAAAAGACTCAGAAATATTTCATTATTGGAGTCATTTTTGCATTAATTCTGATGGCAGGCGGGATATATTACCTCCTGTCCGGGGGGGTGGGCAATATCATTGTAACCAGTAATGTCCAGGGGGCGGAGATCATTCTGGACGCTGCACCTACGACATATTACACGAATTATACGCTGGCGAAGATTTCTGCTGGAGAACATATTCTTACGGTTGAGAAGCAGGGATATCACATTGTCGGCGAAGATATTATCAAAGTTGATCTGAAGCGGGGAACGACTGAAGAGGTGGTTTTTATCCTCGAACCAGAGCCCTCAGTGGAATCTGGGGATGAGGAGTAATTGTGAATATTGATAAAGACAGAATCGCTCGTGCCGTCAAGGAAATCATCTTAGCGATAGGCGAGGATCCTGAGCGGGAAGGCATGCTGAAGACTCCGGAACGGGTTGCCGAAATGTTCGCCGAGATTTTTGCAGGAATCGGGCAGGACATCGAGACGGATATCGCTGTCTATACCACCAGCAACCAGGATGAAATGATTGTGATGCGCGATATTTCTTTTTTTTCGATGTGTGAACACCATCTCTTGCCTTTTTTCGGTACAGTTTCCATCGCCTACATTCCAGACAATAATCGCATCACCGGATTTTCAGCGTTGGCGCGTGTGGTCGATAGCATGGCTAAACGCCCACAACTTCAGGAGCGCATGACGACGGAAATCGCCGATGCGTTGGTCAAAGTTTTAAAACCATTAGGCGTGTTTGTGATTATGCGGGCTCAACATCTCTGCGTCAGTATGCGCGGAGTCAAGAAAGCCGGCACCTGGACGGTAACCTCGGCGATGCGGGGTATCATGCGCAAAGAAGCTACTCGTCTGGAAGCCTTATCATTAATGGGTGAGCGTCATTCAAGCTAAAGATATAAAAAACAAAAGACACAGGGGCATTGGTTGGTTGCGAGCGTCTAACGGTCGCTCCTTTTATTTTGGGATGAAGTATGAATAATATATGGCAATTCTTAAGTGGTGAAGTTCCGGGCGGATTTGCTCTGCCCCTGGTGGCGCTGATAGTATTCTTTCCGATATTGGAATATATTTATCGAACAGGGGAAACGATGTCTCGCCGCTTATACTTGCGCTGGCGCTGGATCGGTCCCGTTCTAATTCTTATCATTTATGCTCTTATCTGGATTCAGTCTCCTCCCAAGACTAACCCCGTTCGTGTTGCTTTAATCACGACAGAGCAAAACAGCGCTGCTGACTGGCGGTATACAGGGCTTCAGGATCTGATTGTGCGCAGGTTGGCGAATTCCCTTCCTGATGCGATGGTAAATCCCTGGAGGGGAAATTCCGGTGAATATGACGAGCCCGCAAGAGAAATGCTCGATAGAGCTGGTTATAAGCTGTATCAACTGCAGTTTGGATTATCCGAGACGTCCCAGAGTTTTCGTGTCTCCGCAATTAGAGATGACCGCGAGATTGCAGCTTGGGACGGTGACGGCAGGCAGTTGATTAACGCTTCTGAGCTTCTCTGTGAAGCGATTTTAGCGGATTTGGGTAAATCTCAGAAGCCGAAACAAGCTTTCAGTCATGACGTTACGCTGGGTACATTGCAGCACTTCTATACCGGTATTACCGTTCTTGACGGTCAGCGACCCAATGCCGCCAGGCAGTATTTTGAAAAAGCATTGATCGCAGATTCTACTTTTCTGCAGGCAAAAATATGGCGAGGGATCTCTCTTGAAAAGGCTGGTGAAAAATCCGAGGCCGCATTGCAGTTCATTGCCGCCATGCAGGACCGATCAGCCGATACAGAAATAATGTTGATGGCGGGAGAGTTTTTCCTTCGTATCAAAGAGTGGGATAAGGCAGAGCCGCCTCTGAAACTGGCATTAACCCGTAACCCTGCCTGTATACGAGCCTCTTATGGACTGTGTCAACTGCATCCTGAAAGGTTATTGGATCTGCGGCTGAATACGATGGATCTCCTCCTGGGAGAGGCTGTGCGACTCGATCCTGCCTTTGAAGCTGCACGATTGAGATTGATTGACGAGGTCTACAAAGTAAAAGGCAGCGACGCGGCTCGTTTGATTGTATCAGCAGGATTGAAGATCAATCCCGAATCAATTCCTCTCATGTTGAAGTTGGGCGCCATGGAGCTTTACTGCGGCAGACCGGATAAAGCCAAAGAGGCTTATGAGAAGATTTATACCGTCGATCCGCAAAATGCCGCGGCAGCGTTCAATATTGGAGTGGTTGATTACCGCTCAGATCACAGAACGGATGCTGAGGAGCATTTCAACAGGTCCCTGAGTTACGGCGGCAATGTCGATAATTATTATTACTTAGGGCTGATATACCGGGATCAGGGTAAGGTTGAGAAGGCGATAGGTTTTTTTGAAAAACGATGGGAATTGCGTAAAAGTGATGAAGATCCCTATGCTGTCAAAGCAAAGGAATACGCTGAAGTATTAAAACGCCAAAGTGGTAGTTAAGGGTTTTATGAAGGCTGTTCGTCAACTGTTTACCCGAAATCCCGATGACCTGAAGCGGGAAATTCAGTATCTTGGGATAGCTGTCGAGGATTGTGAGGTTCTCAGCGCGCGGTCTGATGTGCTCATGTTGCGTTTGAGTGCTGTGGACGTGCCAGAAGGTGAAATGATCTCGCGAGCGATCAGCGCAGGGCATGGAGATATCGGATTCTACCACAGCGAAATAAATGGGAAGGCAATCCTATGCGTGCCGAAGATTCAGGCTTATGAATTTTGTGCCCGAGCAGACAACATCTCAAAAGAACTGCGCTATTTAACATCTACGGTAAAGGCGATAGTTTCACAGGAACCGCTTACTGGATCGTTCTTCAAAATTGGCCGGCAGACTTATTGCCGCACGGGAACTCCTTATCTGATGGGAATTCTGAACGTGACACCCAATTCATTTTCGGATGGCGGGGAATTCTTAGAGCCGGAAAAAGCGGTGGATCGAGCCCTGCAGATGGTGGCTGAAGGCGCTGATTTTATTGACATTGGAGGAGAATCGACGCGACCTGGAGCTCAGCCTGTTTCGGTAGATGATGAAATTGCGCGTGTGGTACCGGTCATCGAAGCGATTGTCAGGCAAACAGACGTTCCGGTCTCTATCGATACCACGAAATCGAAGGTTGCTGACCGTGCGCTTGATGCTGGAGCCGTCATCGTCAATGATATTTCAGGGATGACCTGGGATGAAAAGATGGCTGAAGTTGTTGCCCGACATGATGCATCGGTCGTTTTGATGCATATAAAGGGGATGCCCAGGACGATGCAGGAGAATCCCTTTTATAATGATCTGATTGCTGAAGTTTATGACTTCCTGTTCGAACGGAAGCAGGCAGCTATGCAGGCAGGGATTGACGCAGAGCGGATTATTATCGACCCCGGGATCGGGTTTGGTAAGCGTTTGGGTGATAATTTTGAATTGATTGGGCGTTTGGCTGAATTTTCGACGTTGGGTGCGGTAATGCTTGGCCCCAGTCGCAAAAGCTTCATCGGAAAGGTTCTTGATCTACCGGTCACTGAGCGAGCTATCGGAACTGCGGCGGCAGTAGCCATCTCTACCTATTTAGGCGTCGATATTCTGCGAGTGCACGATGTAGGGGAGATGAAACAAGCTGCGACCATCGCCTGGCAATGTAAAGTGGGTTCCGCTGCTGAGATTGAACGGTGAGATCGTACCCCGGGCTGACATTTCGGCCATTGACCTTGGACGATGCGCACGAGCTGGCTTACCTCGAATTGGAGATTTTTACTGCCCCCTGGAGTGAAAGCAGCCTGAGATCTTGTCTTCATCTTCCTCATGTCGAAGGTGAAGCGGCGGTTATCGGTGGGGCAATTATTGGTTACATATTCTCTCAGTTTGCGAAAGGGGAAGCCCATCTGTTGAATATCGGCGTCAGAAAGTATTATCGCCGGCAGGGCATAGGCAGGGAACTCTTAGAGCGTTTTCTTAAAACCTGCGAAAAATATGAATCGAAGCTCAGCTTTCTGGAAGTCAGAGCCAAAAACCGCACAGCACAACAGATGTATTATCAGTACGGATTCATGCCCCTTTCTGTTCGTGAGAGCTATTATCCGGACGGCGAAGATGCTTTAATTCTGGTCAGGTATTTCGATAAGGACTAATAAAATCAGTTAAATAGCTTATGGCCTGGTTTCAAAAAACAAAAAAGACCTTAGAATCGAAAAAGAAATCTGAGCTGCCTGACGGTCTATGGATGAAATGCGAAAATTGCGGGGAGATCATTTTCCGCAAAGAGCTGATTAAAAATCACCATATCTGTCAGACCTGCCGTTTTCATTTTCGCATCAGCAGCCGCGATTATATCGAACTGCTGGTGGACGAAGGGTCGTTCCGTGAATTCAACGCTGAATTGATTTCAGCAGATCCTTTGAAGTTCAAGGACACTAAAAAATACACAGACCGCGTTCAGGCTGCTGTGAAAAAGACCGGCATCAACGATGCCGTTAGAACGGGCTTCGGTACGATGGACGAACGAAAAATCGTTCTGGGTGTCATGGATTTCGATTTCTTTGGCGGCAGCGTTGGTTCAGTTGTGGGGGAAAAAATCACGAGAGCAGTTTTTAAGGCAATAGAGGGAAAATATCCTCTGATCCTGGTTTCCGCATCTGGGGGGATGAGAATGCAGGAAGGGATGTATAGTCTACTGCAAATGGCTAAAACGACTTGTGCTCTGGCAGAACTTTCAGTCGCAGGACTACCCTACATTAGTGTATTGACTCATCCTACCACCGGTGGCACAACAGCCAGCTTTTCGATGCAGGGGGACGTCATTATCGCTGAACCGGGAGCATTGATCGGTTTTGCGGGTCCACGAGTCATCAAACAGACGATTGGACAGGATCTCCCCCCGGGGTTTCAGCGTTCAGAATTTTTGTTACAGCATGGTTTTATCGACATGATCGAGGATCGGTCGCGGCTGAAAAAGACACTAAGCACGATAATTTCACACCTGTGTGATTGATGAAAGGGATTAAGAGTAGGATGAGAATACTACTTTGCAATGATGATGGCATTCATGCACCGGGATTAAAGGCTCTGGTTGACGAGATACAGAAGATCGCTGACGTCGACGTTGTAGCTCCAGCGCGAGAACAATCCGCCATGGGGCATGCGATTACCATGACAGACCCCCTGCGCGCAGAAGAGTATTATCGCAATGGTGATTTCTTCGGCTGGGCCGCGTCAGGTACTCCAGCAGATTGTGTTAAACTCGCCCTGTTTGCTCTGTTTGATCAATACCCGGATATGGTGATTTCGGGAATTAATCAGGGATCGAACACTGGCATCAATACCATCTATTCGGGTACGGTATCTGCGGCAACCGAAGGCCGCATCAACGGGATTCCATCCTTTGCGATCTCGCTGACTTCTTATCGTAGTACGAACTTCGGTCCGGCGGCGAGATTTGCCGCCAGGCTGACGCTGAAATTGAAGGATTTGGATTTACCCAAGGGAGTTTTCCTGACAGTCAATGTTCCTGACCTACCGGAAGAGGAGATTAAAGGTGTAAAATTCACACGCCAGGGCTTAGCGGTCTATGAAGAGGTCTATCATCGTCGCACGGACCCGAAAGGCCGCACCTATTTCTGGCTGGATGGCGAGCGCGCCAAAGAAGCGGACGACCCCAGCATCGATGAGCGCGCCATTCGTGCCGGTTATATTTCAATTACTCCTGTGCACTACGACCTGACGCACTATCCATCTTTGGATAGATTAGAAGATAAAGTAAGTGACATTTTTCAAACATGATCGTTGCTGAAAAAATTATCATTCTGGATTTTGGCAGTCAGACGACTCAGTTGATTGCCAGAAGGGTACGTGAATTAGGAGTTTTCAGCGAAATCTGGCCTCCAGATACGCCCGCTGAAAAACTGATGGCTGAACAACCTAAGGGTATCATCTTATCTGGTGGGCCGTCGTCTGTCTATGCTCAGGATGCGCCGCATCCTGATGCGAAAATCTTAAGGTTGGGAGTACCAGTGCTGGGGATCTGCTATGGTTTGCAGCTTATGGCCTTTTTACAGGAGGGGAAGGTCGATCCTTCCGACACGCGCGAATTCGGGCGGACCGAGTTGCAGATTGTGGAAAAGATTCCCCTATTTGCAGAATTGGCTGAGAGGCAGACAGTATGGATGAGCCACGGTGACAGGCTTCTGGCATTACCGAAGGGTTTCAGGGCTGTTGGCATTTCCGACGGTTCCCCATTCGCCGCAATCGAAAATTCCGAAAAAAAACAGTATGGAGTCCAGTTCCATCCCGAAGTTTCTCATACCGAACATGGCACCAAGATTCTGGAAAACTTCGTCCGGAAAATCTGTGCCTGTAAAGCTGAATGGGATGCTGCCAGCTTTGTCGAACAAAGCATGGATAAGATCCGCAAAACGGTGGGAGACGGTCAGGTTGTCTGCGGCTTGTCCGGCGGAGTGGATTCCTCAGTCACCGCGCTGCTGCTGCATAAAGCCATCGGCGACCGGTTACATTGCGTATTAGTAGATAACGCACTGTTACGGCAAGGTGAGCGCGAGCAGGTTGAATATCTATTTCGCGATCAGTTTGGCTTGGATCTGCGCGTCGCGGACGCCCGTGATCGATTTCTGCGGGAACTTGAAGGTGTCGCCGACCCGGAACAGAAACGCAAGATTATAGGCCGGGTGTTTATAGAGGTTTTTGAGGAAGTCGCTAAAAGCATTGGTAAAGTCGATTTTCTCGCACAGGGGACGCTGTATCCTGACCTGATTGAAAGCCGCTCGGCCAAAGGAAATCCGTCGGCGGTGATCAAGAGTCATCACAATGTAGGCGGACTGCCGGAGAAAATGAATCTGGCCCTGATCGAGCCCTTGAAAGAGCTCTTTAAGGATGAGGTCAGAGCGGTCGGGCAACAACTGGGACTGAACGAAGAGCTGGTGAAACGACACCCTTTCCCAGGTCCTGGACTGGCGGTACGGATTATTGGCGATGTTACCGCTGAACGATTGGAATTACTGCGCAAAGCGGATCACATCTTCATTGAAGAGCTTCGCAAAGCGGACTGGTACGATAAAAGCTCCCAGGCGCTGGCGGTTTTACTACCCGTTAGATCCGTCGGGGTTATGGGTGACGAAAGAACCTACGAACAGGTTATTGCCCTGCGTTCCGTTGATTCTTACGATTGGATGACGGCTGATTTTACCCGCTTCCCCTGGGATCTGCTTGGTAGAGTATCAAGTAGAATTATCAACGAGGTGCGCGGCATCAATCGCGTCGTTTATGATATCTCATCGAAGCCGCCTGCTACGGTGGAATGGGAATAGACTATAAATTTTAAATCATTTCTGCATACAGAGCCGGTAACGGTTAATCTGGAGGATAAACTATGTGTGGAATTATAGGATATATCGGTTATCGGGATGCGGTGCCAATCCTCATTTCCGGCTTAAAGCGGATGGAATATCGAGGTTATGATTCAGCAGGATTAGCTATCGCTGGAAATGGCAGGATCCAAGTTAAAAAGGAGGTCGGCAAGATCTCTGAACTGGAACAGGTCTTAAATGGCGGTGTCGTCCATGGGAATATAGGCTTGGGCCATACAAGGTGGGCGACGCACGGTGTCCCTTCCCAGGTGAATGCGCATCCGCATATCGATTCAAAAGGTCATATCGCCTTGATTCATAATGGCATCATTGAGAACTATGCCGCGCTGCGCCAGCGGATGGAAAAAAAGGGGCATAAATTCCGCACCGAAACGGACACAGAAACACTGGCTTATTTGATTGAAGAAGCCTATAATGGCAACTTACTGGAAGCTGTACAAATGGCTTTGGCACAAGTGCGGGGGACTTATGGCTTGGCGGTCATCTGTGATCAAGAGCCGGACAAGATCGTGGCAGCTCGAATGGGCAGCCCATTGATCATTGGGGTAGGTGAGGGCGAGAACTTTGTGGCGTCCGATCTGGCTGCAATCGTGGCTTATACCCGGAACGTCATTTATCTGGAAGATGGAGAGGTTGCTGTTTTACAGGCGGATGGCGTGCAGCACCGAACCTTGACCAACGAGAAAATTAAGAAAACAGTGGAGGCAGTTTCCATAGATTTGGCTGAGATTGAAAAAAGCGGTTATGAGCATTTCATGCTCAAGGAGATCATGGAACAGCCGCGCACGCTGGAAGATTCGATGCGAGGCCGCTTGCTGGAAGAGGAAGGCACTGCCAAGTTAGGAGGTATTTCTGACTACCTCGATAGCCTGGCAGAATCTAAACGGATTATCATCGTGGCCTGCGGCACATCCTGGCACTCAGCCTTAATTGGTGAGCACATGTTAGAAGAGCTTGCTCGCATTCCGGTTGAAGTCGAATACGCTTCGGAGTTTCGCTATCGTGATCCGATTATCGAAGAAGGAACGGTAGTTATTGCTATCAGTCAATCTGGTGAAACGGCGGATACACTGGCTGCTATCCGTGAAGCCAAGCGCAAAGGCGCGGTGACTTTAGGTATTTGCAATGTTGTCGGCTCCAGTATCGCTCGTGAAACCAACTCAGGGATCTACATCCATGCAGGACCAGAGATCGGCGTCGCCTCTACCAAGGCTTTTACTTCTCAAGTGACAGTTCTCGCATTGCTGGCGATGGTGTTGGGACGCCGGAAACAGATTTCATCGGCGCAGGGTCGCTGGATGGTGCGGGAAATGAAGCGGCTGCCATCTTTAGTAGAAAAAATCCTGGTGGACACCGAACATATCAAAGAAGTAGCAGAGAGATTCAAGGATCACCGCAATTTCCTTTATCTGGGACGAGGGTATAATTTCCCAATTGCCTTAGAAGGCGCTTTGAAGCTGAAAGAGATCAGCTACATTCATGCTGAAGGCTATCCTGCGGCTGAAATGAAACATGGACCCATCGCGCTGATCGACAAGGATATGCCGGTGGTCTTTATCGCCACCCAGGATGGCACTTATGAAAAGGTGATTTCTAATATCGAAGAAGTCAAGGCGCGTTCAGGCATCGTCATTGCTGTTTGTTCTGAAGGCGATACGGAGATGGCCGCTAAAGCGGACTATACTCTGGAAATCCCCAAGACTATGAATTTCCTGATGCCGATCTTATCGGTTATTCCGCTGCAATTACTGGCTTACTACATCGCCGTCCTGCGTGGATGCAATGTCGATCAACCTCGTAATTTAGCTAAGAGTGTGACCGTAGAATGAGAGTCTATTACGCTATTGGTTTTACAGCCCTTTTAATCGTCCTGATTTGTGGCAGCACATTGACAGAGGTCTATGCAGCGCAGGATGATGAATCCTTATGGTTGACTGCCCTGGCCAAATTCGACCGGGGTGAATTCGACAAAGCCATAACAGATCTGAATGGAATTATCAGTTCGCGTCAGTCGAATTACGAAAGTTCAGCCAGGCTTCTTTTAGGGAGATGTTACTTACAGAAAAGGGATTGGTCGCAAGCAGAACGTACCGCCAGGCAGTTGTTGAAGAGATTCCCTGGCAGTCGTTACACAGCAGATGCGTATTATGTTGCCGCGCAAGCGCTTTACCAGCAGAAAAAACATTCCGAAGCGGCGATGGAACTGCTGTCCGCCTATCAAACGGCAGACGATTCCAAATTAAAGTATCTGGCGCGGGAAAAACTTGAGGGAGTATTTGCCAGCCATCTGAATCCTGTAGAACAGCGTGATTTCTTGTACTGGGTGGAAAATGTCGAGTTGCATCGTGATTTGGAAACAATCATGGCGGGATTCAAACCCCGCACTAAAATCGGCGTCCTTCTCGATTTATCCGGTCGTAACGGAGTAGAAGGTCAAGCCATGCTGGCTGGGATCAAGGGCGCCTTTCAAGAGCAGAGAAATGACATCCCGCATGACGTCGAGCTGATCGTGGAAGACACCGGCGGTCGAGTTGTCACTGCTTTGCTGCTTACCCGACGGCTGATTCAGGAAGAAGACGTCGTTGCCGTTATCGGCGGAAACAGCAGCCCCTGCGCCGCTGCAATCGCCGCATTCACCGCTGAATATGGTATCCCATATATTGTCCCCAGTGTTCAAGAACATCAGATAACTTCCTTCGGTAAAAACATCTTCCAATTATCAACGGACTACTATTCTGAAGGTCAGATCTCTGCACAGTATCTATTTGACGATCTTAAAGCAAAGAATGCCGTTGTTTTAGCGCCGGCAACCGACAGTGGATCTCAACGGGCTGAAGGATTTCAGGAGCGGTTCGAAAAACTGAGCGAGAAGCAGGTTTATATGCAATGGTATTACCCTGAAGCCACCTCCTTTAAGCGCCAACTGGATAATCTGATCCAAATTGGCGCGGATTCTCTTGCTGTTATCTATGAGCTGGGCGAGGAGGAGATTGCGGAGCTGATGGCCTGGGATGAAGATGAAGATACGCAGAAGGATCTTGCCGATCTTTTCACCATTTTCGAAGAAGATACCACCTTGGGTGACTCCCTGCTGGAAATCTACGGTTCGCCCATCAACTTCTTTGATGCGTTATACATTCCGGTCGAAGGTAAAGAAATTTCATTAATCGCACCCCAAATTGCCGCCGCAGGTTTTGAAGGTGTTATCCTGGGGGATTCCAACTGCCTCTATTTTGTGAAGAAGGAATCCGACTGGCGATATGTCGAAGGAATCGTCTTCCCCGCGCATTTCATCACCGATGATTTGAGTACTCTGCCTGTGAAGATCAGCGGGGTCGATGTGTTGCAATCAGGGCATCTGTTTGGCTGGGATGCGTTTGAATTTCTCGCCATTGCTTTAAAAGAAGTCAAAGCAGCTTATCCACCCAACATAATTAATGCTTTAAGTCATATTGATAAACTCGAAACGAACCGCTTAACGCTATATTTTCCGGATGGCAGCCAGACAAATCAGGCGATGCATATCCTCACTTTTCATAAAGGGAATTTTAACTTAGCTCTGGACGCTAAAGAGATAATCGAGCGACCTTAGATGACGGCTGCCGAGAAGGAGAAAAAGTTACGGGATTATCTGAAGCGCATTAAGCGTCTCGCGGTCGCTTTCTCGGGTGGAGTGGATTCCACTTATCTGTTGAAAGTTGCTTATGATGAATTAGGAGAAGGCGTCACCGCGTTGACAGTCGCCGCGGCGATCAATCCGCAGCGTGAATTGAAGCGCGCCTCCGCTATGGCCGCAGGTTGGGGAATTAAGCATGAGATCTTCGGCGCGAAAATAGACGATATTCCCAAATTCAGTGAAAATCCGCCTGACCGCTGCTATTATTGTAAACACTACCTATTCTCTGCTTTCAAAGAGTATTGCGCATCCCACGACATAGACGCGATTGCAGATGGATCGAATATTGACGATCTGCAGGACCACCGGCCGGGTCATCAAGCTCTGAATGAATTAGGCGTCATCAGTCCTTTGAAAGAATGCGGTTTCAGCAAAGTAGAGATCAGGGAACGGTCGAAGGAATTGGGTCTATCGACCTGGGATTTGCCTTCCTGCGCCTGTCTTGCTTCGCGGATTCCTTACGATCAAACGATCACACTGGATAAGTTGAAGCAGATCGATTCCTGCGAAGAGCTGCTCTTTTCGTTTGGATTTAAAATCGTACGCGTACGGCATCACGGCGATATCGCTCGAATCGAAGTAGGAGACAGGGAAATCAATAGATTTTCCGATCGTGAACTGAGAGATAATGTCAGCAAAGCATTCAAAGATTACGGATTTAAATATATTACAGTCGATCTTACCGGCTACCGCACTGGTAGTCTTAATGAGGGATTGTAATATTAATGTTTACTGCCTATCCGACAGCATATTTCGATCATTTCGTCTACCATGATATTTTCCCCGACAGTATCACGGCTGCTTTTTCATTAAAGAACATCTTTGAAAATCCGGCTGAAGTTGACCCTGTCGTACATCGCCGTAAGTTGATAGAAAGAATAAGTGGCGATAGCCACACCATGGTCGGCAGTAAGCAGGTTCATGGCGCAGCTATCCTGGAGACCGACAAGGAAGGTTTCCAGGACGGGTTTGATGCGTTCATCACGATGCAGCCGAGGCTTTATTTGACCGTGGCCGTGGCAGATTGCCTGCCCCTCTTTTTCGCTGATGATGCTGGCCAGGTGGTCGCGTTGGTCCATGCTGGATGGCGGGGAACCGAAAAATCAATCTGTAAAAAGGTTGTCACTGCACTGCATGAAAACTTCCAAGTGGCGCCGGAAAGATTGACGGTATTGATGGGACCGTGCATCAGCCAGAGCGCTTATGAGGTCGGTCCTGAAGTAGCCGAGCAGTTTCCTTCGGAAGCGATATGCAAGGGAAAGGATGACCGTTGGTATTTGAGTCTAAAAAAAGCTAATCTTAGCCAGCTCAGGGCGGCTGGAGTACGGGATGATCATGTTTATTACGATGATCGCTGTACGTTTGCCCATGACAACCTGTTTTTCAGTTACCGGCGTGATGGCAGTGCAGCAGGCCGCATGATTGCGGCAATTGGAATAACCAATGGGAAATAACGCCTACTTATGACCATAACCGCAGCCTTATTGTTGGGATTATTGCAGGGACTGACCGAATTTTTGCCGGTTTCAAGTTCAGGGCATCTGGTCTTAGCGCAGCACATCCTGGGATATGCCGGCGCAGAGTATCTGACCTTTGACGTCATCGTCCATTTGGGGACTCTTCTGGCAGTCTTCATCTATTTTCGCAGGGATTTGATTACCATCGCCACCTCCGCTGTGACGCAGAAAGATGAGTCTCAGGGGCGTCGTTGGATAACTATGATTATCATAGGAACGATTCCTACGGTGATAATCGGACTTGGATTCGAGGATTGGTTTAAATCCATCTTTGGTAATCCTAAATTAGTTGCGGGAATGTTACTGCTGACGGCGCTGATATTGTTACTGGCGGATCGCCGCAAGTTGAAAGGCGGAGGACGAAGTAGACTGACGGTGCCCAGCAGTCTGCTAATAGGAACCGCTCAGGGATTAGCAATTATCCCCGGCATCTCGCGTTCCGGATCAACCATTGCCACCGCCATATTTACGGGGCTCGATCCTGCCATCGCCGCAAGATTTTCATTTCTATTGTCCATCCCCGCAATTCTGGGAGCATCCGTTTTAGAAATGGGTGGGATTTCGGGAATTACAGCTCAGCAACTGCCGGCCTATCTGCTCGGTTTTAGTGCATCATTCATTTCCGGCTACATCGCCATTGATCTACTGTTAAAACTGGTTATAAAGCGGAGATTATGGAGTTTTTCGATCTATCTGGCAATCGTTGGCGTTTTGGGTTTAATCCTGATTTAGGGCTGTTTCTTAGTAATGAGCGAAAAAAATATCACAGCATTAGAGAAAGATTTCACGCAGAAGCAAGTAGCTCCAGCCTATTTCTTTTACGGTCCTGAAGAGTACTTAGCCGATCAGGCGCTAAGCCGATTGAAGGAAACGATTATTGAGCCTGGTACTGAGGACTTCAACTGGAATGTGTTTCGGGCAGATGCGGACGATTTGGATTGGGCGGTCTTTGCGGATGCTTTGACGTCGCTGCCCTTGTTGCCTTCGCACCGAGTTGTGGTTTTAAAGCGTTTCGAAAAAGTTACTCGGAATAAAAGCGTTTTGCAGCTTATTGAGCGTACGTTGAACAGCGGCGCGACAGATCTGACCGTTGTGCTCATGCAATCTGAAGCGCCGGATTGGACGAAACCAGCTTACAAGAAAATCGGTCAACTTTGCAGCAAAGTCGTTTTTAACCATCCCAAGGTTCACGAACTGCAATCCTATTTAGCTAAGCATGCCGCATCGTTTGGGAAAACTCTGGAAAGCGATGCTTCGGAACGGATTCTGACTCAATCGGAGCCAAGTTTACGTGAGCTGTTTTCCAAGTTAGAAGTCTTGATCTTTTATGTTGGTGAAAAGGAGACGATTGAACTGTCCGATGTGGAAACCTGCACAGCCTTCACGCGTGAAGTGGAGATTTTTAACCTGTTACAGGCTTTGGGGGGGAGACAGGCTGGTCAGGTTAGGCGAATTGTCGATTTGATTATGCAGCAAAGGGTTGATACGGGCGCATTGATATCTTTGATGCAGAGACAAGTATGGGCGCTTTATCGAATGCGCTACCTGCACGAAACACGTGTGCCGCAGTCGAAATGGCAGCAATCCTTAAACATCCGACCTCAGTTTTTGTTCACACGTTATAAGCAATACCTTTCAAATTACGATCGCGGCGAATTGGGCCGATCCCTGGATATCCTGGCGCAGGCAGATCTGGAGCGGAAAACGACAGGGGTTTCCAATGAACTTCTTTTACGGCGTTTAACAGAACAACTTCTAAAACCATGAGTAGTGACAAATCACAACGGGACGTAAGCGTCCAGGTGAGCTATGCGGATTGTACCGATGAAGTGCTGATCGCACGTTTTCAGCAGGAAGATTTGCAGGCTTTCAATGAAATTGTAAGACGGTATCAGGGCCAGTTGATTAATTTCGTCGGCAGACTCTTAAATGATCGGATCACTGCGGAAGATATCGTGCAGGAGACTTTTCTGCGGGTTTATCGCAATAAACACCGGTATAAGGAGATCGCTCGTTTCTCGACCTGGATCTATACAATCGCCGGGAACTTGGCCAGAACCGAACTGCGCCGCCGCAAAATCAGGAATTTCTTTTCCATATCTCAACGGGGAGAAACCGAGAAAGATTATGAGATTCCCGATGGGGACATCGACATCGAAAAGCAGGTTGAGGGACGGATCAATAAAGAGCTGGTTATGAAGGAGATAGGCAAGCTGCCGATCTACTTCCGTGAAGTGATAATTTTACGCGATTTGCAGGATCTTTCTTACGAAGAGATCAGTCAGATGTTAAAAGTGCCTTTGGGAACGGTTAAGTCCCGCGTGAATCGGGGTAGAACTCAGATTCAAAAGCGATTGAAAGGGCGGATTTAATCCGAACCCCCGAAAAAGGTGCAAAAAATTTCGCATCTCGGGAACTTGGTCGCTATTTTAGTTGTAAAATTAGATAGAGTAAGGCGGTGGAGATTCGATTAAGAGCGGGGTAAACAGTAGATTTGAAGCATTCAGCAGGAAGTAAGAAATGATGAACGTCCGTTGTGAAGATTTTGAACGCGAGCACGCTGAATTCAAAACAGGCAAACTCGATACTGAAAGGAGTGAAGCATTAGCCGCTCACCAGCGACAATGCTCACATTGTGCTACCTACAGCGCAGGACTTCACGAAGTTCGCCAGATGTTGCAGAAGCTCCCCCAGTTGGAAAGTTCGCCGTACTTCGAAAGTGATCTACAGCGCGAGATCAATAGCCTGAAACATGGCGGCAACTCAAAACAGCAAGCCAGCGGTGTGCCTCGTTTTCTTGCCTTAGCATCCGGGTTCGCAGTTGCGATTATCGTTAGCTTTGTTATATTGCAACCAGCGGAACAGCCGACAACCATAGATGCCAGCCGCGGAGTAATGGCTGAAGAACAGACACTCGAGAAAAAGAGTGTCCCAAATTCCGCCCGCATGATAACAAATGAACTGGCAGAGGAACTGATGCTGGCATATGAAGGACCTGTGGATACAGCCATCCATCGCCTCCCTGAACCAGCAGGACAGGATTCGATCCCGATTCCGAACGATTACTGGAAGTTGGATCAGGTGTCGACCACCCCCGGCGATAATTAGCGTTGAATATCGAAAGAACGATAACCGCTCATTTGCGAATGAGCGGTTTTTTTATTGATTTTCCATTTTAATTTCGTATATTATTAAGTTGTAGTCGTAGAAGAAGCAGAAAAGAATAACCTGACGGAGTTATACATGGCGAAAGCACAAACCTTTGCCGATAAAGTCGCTAAGGCAAAGTCGCAGAAATCAGCAGTTTGCCCAGAATGTGGCGAAGTATTCATTTACATGAAGGTCGTAGAGCCGGTTGCATCGGCGTCTGGCAGCTATCGATTCCAGAGAAAGATGGAGAAACACTGTAAGTGTAAGAACACTTAACTTGCAGGCAAACCATTGTCATCTGGACGATTTATCGTCATCATCCTGGATAGCGTCGGTATCGGCGAACTTCCCGATGCACACCAGTACGGCGATGCTGGCTCCAATACCTTAGGAAATCTGGCAGAAGCCGTCAATGGATTAGATCTGCCGAATCTGGAAAATTTGGGTTTAGGGAAGATACGCCCGATTAAAGGATTGGCAGCAGACGTGCGCGCTGCAGGCGCTTGGGGAATCATGGCGGCTAAAGCTCCCGGTAAGGACAGTATCACCGGTCATTGGGGGCTGATGGGTTACGTTGCTGAGCAGGCTCAGCCGACCTATCCCGATGGTTTTCCTGACCGTATCGTGCGCCGGCTTGAAGCTGAATCCGGTCTCCAGTATCTTGGGAACGTCGCGGCGTCGGGCACAGAAATCATTGCACGTTTGGGGCAGGAACATGTCAAGACGGGCAAGCCGATTCTCTATACGTCTGCTGATTCCGTCCTGCAAATCGCGGCTCACGAGGAAGTGATTCCAGTATCAGAGCTCTATCGCATTTGCGAAATTGCGCGTTCTATCATGTGTGATGATGACGCGGTGGGCCGCATTATCGCCAGGCCGTTTATCGGTTCGGCGGGAAACTTCAAGCGCACTACCAATCGCAGAGATTTTTCGCTGGAAGCTCCACAGCCGACTGTTCTGGATCTCTTGGTTGAAGCGGGAATAAACGTTTATGGCATCGGTAAGATCGAAGATCTGTTCGCATCGCGTGGTTTAAGTCAG
>JAHJDJ010000264.1 GCA_018812585.1 bacterium | reverse complement strand
TTGATAATTCTCCCCGCCATCATCATCAACTACCAGTATTTCCGGACGTCCTAATTCCAGTTCAAAGGACACTTCCTGTTCACTGCCATAGGTATCAGTGAGAATGACGCTGAATTCGGTCCAGTGAGGATCAGTGGCTGCCACGGTGAATGTGTAAGGAGTGCTGTTAAACCCGATTTCACCCGGCATTACTGATCCGTAGGATACGGAACCGGAGGTAACTGTGACTGCTTCATCATCGCAGACCAGCATTCCCGTAATCCCCTCGGCAATTTGCGCTTCAGGATGATTCTGCACAACGATGCTCAGTTCAACAGTCTCACCGGGATCGGCGCGGCCATCTCCATTTCCGATATCGGTTAACGTCAGGCTATAGAAGGACAGGTAATGAGATATCTGCAGAATCGTTTTCAGGGCATTGATTCTGCCATGACCTAAAATCCCGTAAGCGAACGACGGATTCTGCGGGTAGATATCATCGCAGCCATGCACCAGCAGCGTTTCGACTTCAGCCGGTGTCAGGGTGGGATCAATACTCAGAACTAAGGCACAAACGCCTGCCGTGATGGGGCTTGATGAGGATGTTCCCTGCCAGGTTTCATACGTTCCCAGCGTCGAAGCGCTTAAGATATTCTGCCCCGGCGCCATCACATCGATGACACCATCGAATGGCGTGGTGCAGTAATTCGAAAAGGTAGCCATCTGATCGGATTCAGTTGTCGCGCCGACGGATAGAACGTCAGGATAGAGTGATGGATAGGCTGGCCAGGGAGGCGTCCAGTAGTCGTTGTTGCCTGCTGAGGTTACGAACATAGCGCCAACGTCATGGCAATGTGCCACCGCGTCCCTTATAACTGGTGAAAAAGTATTGCTCCCCCAGCTATTGGAAAGAATGTCCGCGCCGTTATCCGCTGCGTACGTGATACAGGAAGAGAGATTGTTAACGTACATATTGGAGCGTAATGCCATCAATCTCGTGTTAAATCCCGGCGACGCAACCCCTTCAATGTTGTCCGTAGCCGCAGCCGCGCTGCTGGCGCACAGCGTTCCGTGATTTTCCGAAGGATTATCGGGATGCGGGATATTATCCATGCTGGCGAAATCCCATCCCCAGAAATCATCGACATAGCCATTCTGGTCATCATCGGCCCCATTCCAATCTTCCAGGTCGACGATACCATTCCCGTTCAGATCTTCACCCGGATTAACCCACATTTCGGATTTCAAATCGACATGCCCGCTGTCGATGCCCGAATCGACGATAGCGATCACCACCTCAGCGCTTCCTTTGGTGATGTACCAGGCTTCATCAGCGTGAATCTGTGTTAAGAACCAGCAATTATCGTAAAATATGTCGTTGGGTCTATAGGTCTGGTAGCATTTCCGGTCAACTTCGACCTCTTCTGTGCAAGCCAGCTTTTCCAGTGCACTGACAACCACAGCAGGATCGATATCCGCGGAGAATTCCAGCCGATACCAACGCGATAGATCAGTGTAATAAGATTCTTCCGGTTTCTGCGCTCCCTTGAATATCTTGTCTGCTTCGTAGATGCCATAAGTCATCGCTGCCTGATCGAAATCGGCAAGATCCACTTTAACAATCCCATCGACGACTCGCAGAGCCGCTAAGCTGATCTCTTCTGAGAACTTGATTAATACCCGCCCTGGCCAAACCTCCTGAGCCAATGCCATACAGGATTGAGACATCAATAGCAGCGCTGCGATGAAGGCTGTTCTTGAGTTCATATTTCTCTCCTTAAAATTATGGATATCTATAGTATGTTGTATAACTTAATTTAACAAATCCTGCATGAAAAGTAAAACGCAAAATTATGCGAATTTGATGTTTTCATCTGTTTAACGTCTCACCGATCTGTCTGAATTCTCGACACAGAATAGACATTTTCCTGTCCTGATTAATATTGCGTCGCCCACTAAGTTCCCATTTCCCCAATTCGAGACGATGTATCTTTGCTGTGGTGCATCGTAAACAACGCTTTCTGGAAGTGAGAGAAGATTTTGCGCAGTAACGTGGAAGGGAAACAGCAGGAGTAAGGGCAGAGCCATCCGTAAACGCCACAATTGCTTCATGGTTTCCTCCTGGGGATCGGGGATTTTTGAGTGGATTGCTCTGCCCAGAAGACCTATTTTACCAGCAGCATTTTACCGCTGGATCTAAAATTACCACTCTGCAAATGATAAATATACACGCCTGATACCATACCAGAACCGTCAAAATCAGTCTGATAGACACCGGCGGGCATGGTTCTATCTATCAAATTGGCGATCTCTTGTCCATACATGTTAAAAACAGTCAGATTCGTATGCGCCTCTTTGGGAATGCTGAACTGTAGTGTCGTCTGAGGATTGACGGGGTTGGGAAAATTCTGCGCCAGTTGGTATTCGACCGGATCAACATCGGGTAGCTGTCGCACGGCATTCGGGTCATAATAATTGATCGTCAATTTTGGTCTGGTGGACGCCGTAGTGGCATCAGACGAATGGAACCCGGCACAGCAGGTACTTGACGTATTCTGACAGACTCCATATAACCCGTAATTCTCGTAACTTCCAGCATACCACGCCTGAACAAATTCAGCGATATCTACCGCTAGCAACTCACCACTGGTTAGTGGCCAGTTTTCTACAACTTGATATATTGCATGACTGGTATCCGGTTCTGTATTGTAAGTTACACTGGTTTCCTCCCAGTGACTGGTGATCAACGAATAGGTCATCTGACCCTGTACGCTACCATAAAGATTTGAGAATGTCAGCAATTCCATCGTGGCATCCGTAATAACCATTTCTTCCGGAATCGAACTGATATCCCACTCGATAAGCATGCGGTCATAGCAGGCACCGTAAGATCCCTGATACAGATGACTCACAGGACCATTAGGATTATTAGTATTCGGTAGACAATCACAAACATACGTATCTTTTCCCTCCGAACCAGGTTGCAGTACGATGGTTTCTGCTTCTGCGATTGTCCATAATACAGCTACATTTACGACCATAGCAATGATTATTAAACGCATCATGATGACCGCCTCCTCTTGTTTTATTTACAATGTTACACTCACTGAATATTAATTCAGTATAGACAAAAAGGATGCCAGAACCGGGCATCCTTATCACTAACTATTACAGTATCTTACACGAATTATTACATTTTCAGAACGCTACATATCTCACAAGATTTCCATCCTATCGTAGAAAACACTACATAATTGGAATCCGGTTAGTCCGCTTGATTCCATAAAAAAAACGCCCTGCGCTTCAAGGCGTTTAGATGCAACCGTCTGTGCGAAAGGGGGGACTCGAACCCCCACACCCTTAGGGCACCAGATCCTAAATCTGGCGCGTCTGCCAATTCCGCCACTTTCGCAAACCTTTAAATATACGATTTGATCTACGATAAGTCAAGGAAAATCGGGGTTTCGACTATTACAAAAAAGGGCGTCCGTATAAGAGGACGCCCTGATTAGGTTCATGTAAAACGTTACTATTTGATTAATGCCAGTTTTCCAACAGCATTGAATTCACCTGCTGTCAACTGATAGAGATAGACTCCAGATGACAAATCAGAGGCATCAAAGACTGCTTCATGGTTGCCTGCCTCGCGTATACCATCAACCAGACGCTCAACTTCACGACCGGAAATATCGTAAACGGTAAGGGTTACGTTTGATACTTCCGGAATGGCGTAACCGATGGTCGTCGTCGGGTTGAAAGGATTGGGATAGTTACCAAGCAGCTCGTAGCTTTCGACACTCACCTCTGAACCTGTATCGATCACATCGAAAGGATTGGGTACACCTTCCACAGTAAAAGGTAAAATACCAGCATCAGCAGCGCCTGTTTTCACAAAAGCGATACTGTCTTCATCCCATACATCTGAAGGTTCATTTCCTACTCGACCCCACAGTACGTAGTTACCACCTGCCCAAGCTCCAGGCACAGGGTAATACATTCCAGGACGATTAATCGTCCAGCCGGGTAAATAATTTTCAAAGGAACGCACTAATAAAGTAGTAGGCGCACCCCCTTCATATTCAACGGCCATCCAGGCGTCAAAGAATGCCGGTACGGTATCCAGGTTTTCTACGTAGAGGTCGAAGATCAGATTACCACCACCAGGTGGAACTGGCGAACCTGATACGTATATAAAATCAATGATAATGTCATAGACCGTTCCGGAAGGGATCGTCTCAATGGTCAACTCGGGTGCTGGACCTGTGGGTGTTCCATAAGCTCCGAAGAAGTAGGCATAGCTAAAGTAGGTCACGTCGTTTGTAAACCCGATGCAAATCTGGTTATCTGCCAGATCGACAGACCAATCATGCGCTCCCACATCCAGCACAAAATCGTAAGTCGGGATATAACTCGTGAAGGGCACATCATCTACCAGTAAAACGTCAAGACTGAGACTGTTTGAACTGACTGAAGTCCTGGTCCAACCGTCATCTCCACTGTAGTAAACGTCTACGACAGGGTTGTATGCCGGAGATCCATAGGCATTTTCCAGATAGCAGCGCAAAGTCATCGAAACGATCGTCGCGTCATCAGGAATGGTAGTGACATCGAAGAGCAGAAAGCCGTTAGCGATGGTTACTCCCCCTGATCCATAATAGGCGCGATGCCGATTGTCCGCCCATACACCGGTGCCGGTGTTCACACTTTCAAATGGTGAAATGACATAAGTATCATCGGTAGCTCGGGTGACAGAATCGAATTTGTTTTCATCGTTGGTGAGTTGTTGTTGAGCGCCTTCCAGCGTTCCATCATTAGCGGAAGCAGTATAGAGGAGTATCACAGCAATCAGTACTGCACAAACAGTAATTGACAACTTACGCATAATTCCTCCTCATGGGATTAGATTATTTCAACGTAGAAGTTGTGTCCCGTACATCTGAAGCTGTGCGTTATTATTGATTCTTGTCGAATCTTTGACTATCAGGTGAAGAATTTACCAGCAAATCCTACATAATATAACACAATGAATACGCTTTGTCAAGTCTCTCGCAAAAAATAAATGAATTAATTTAAAAGCGCCCCCTTTCAGAAGACGCTTTATTGCAGGTATCTTGGTCTATTTCATCCCTTAATCTTCCTTCACCCAACCGTTCCTCATGCCGAATTTTCTTCTGAAGAATGATCCCACGTCGTCGACGATCAGTTCGTATACTGCTGGAATAGCCACGAGGGTCAGCATGGTGGAAACAGCCAAACCCCAGACGATGGTATTTGCCAGTGGCGCCCAGACTTCCGATTTACCTCCTAACCCGATCGCCATCGGCAACAGGCCGAAAATGGTCGTCAGAGAAGTCAGGAAAATCGGCCTGAGCCGTAAGGTTCCCGCTTGGATGATAGACTCATGTCGATCCATCCCTGCAGCACGTGCATCATTGATAAAAGTTACCATCACAATGGAGTTGTTCACCACGATACCAGCCAGCGCAACGAACCCATACAGCGTCGTTATCGAAAACGGATCGCCGCCCACCAGTAATCCTAACATCGCGCCGATAAACGCAAACGGAATCGCCGCCATGATAATCAGCGGCTGTATAAACGAGCGGAACTGCGTACCCAGAATGACATAAATCAATCCAAGTCCGATCAGGAAAAGCTGAAATATCCCTGAAAATGCTTCCTGAAATTCGGCGAATTCACCTCCGAAAGCCAACTTTACACGGGGATAACGTTCTTCAATGTTTTTAAATTTTTTCACTAACGCCTGATTGACCTCGACGCTGGAGATCTTGTTCTTATCGACGTTAGCAGAAACCGTAATCACTCGCTCTTCTTCAAAGTGTCGAATGTCGATAACTCCCGGTTCCACCGTCAATGACGCCACGTTATCAAACGGCACCCAGGATCCGTCTGGCGCTCGGAAACGGAGTGTAGTGACATCCGTAACGTCCTTGAATTGGTCTTCCGGGAATTTCACGCGGATGTCTATCTCATCATCTCCGTCGCGCAATACAGAGCTGGTGATACCGTCGAAAGCTCCCGCGACTGACGCGGCAACCTGGGTCACAGAGAGTCCGAAGAGAGCCGCCCGTTCAGGATCGACATGCACCCTGACCTGCCTTTTTCCGGGATTATAATTATCAGCAATATCGTAGACGCCGTCGATAGTCACAAGCTCTGCTTTCAGCAGTTCAGCTACCTCCTCCAAATCGTCGTAATACTTACCCTGCACGCGCGCCGCTACAGCTTTCCCCAGCGGTGGGCCGGTGTTTACCTTGGCAAACTCAATTAACTCGATACCCGGAATATGAGTTGTACTGCTACGCATGATGCTGATCAGGCTGTCGATAGAAAGATTACGCTCACGCCGTACTTTTAAATCGATCATGATCTCACCGACATTGGAGGAGAACTCCCAATCTTCATCTCCCATGAAAAATCCTGGCAGAGCGGTCACGGCCTGCACCTCCGAGCGCGGCAGTTTCATCGCCTCATGCTCGATCACCGTTAACGCTTGATCAGTCGCTTCCAGAGACGTTCCCTGAGGCATTTTAATACGCACGAAAAACTGAGGCACTTCTTCGTCGCGGTACATTTCCACACCAACTAAGGGTATCAAACCTCCCGCCAGAACGATAACAAATGGCATCAGGAAGAAAATCAATTTACGGCGTTTCAATGCGCGTTGCAGGATTTTCTGGTATATACTGATGATCTTATTAAATGCCGCTTCGCCGCGCACTTTATGTTTCTTAACGTTGCCTGACCAGTCCGCGATATGCGAAGGTAAAATGAAGAAGCATTCGAAGAGGCTGGCCAATAGCGCCAGCGATACCACAATCGGCACGATCTGCATGAAACGCCCGATGATACCGGGTAATAGCATCAAGGGCAGGAAGGCGGCTATAGTTGTAAGTACTGAAGCTGTAACCGGAGCCGCGACTTCGCTGGCTCCCTTGTAAACCGCCTCCTTGGGAGGCATCCCCTCCTGGATATATCGGAAACAATTTTCCATCACAACGACAGCATCGTCCACCAGCATACCTAAAACCAGCACCAGACCAAACAATGAATTCCCGTTTAGAGTAGCCCCGGTGTACTTCAAAAAGATCATCGTAATCGCCAGCGTAATGGGGATGCCGATAGCGGTGATCAGAGCGTGACGAAGTCCTAATGTAAGCCATAGGATCAAGATGACTAAGATAAATCCAAGCCAGGCGTTGGTTTGCAGCTTATTTAGAATATCTAAAATATAGATCGAGTTGTCATTGGTGTAGGTAACCTTTAACCCCGGCGGAAGCTTGGATTCGAATTCCGCGGTGACGGCTTTTATCTGATCTATGATATCCAGCGAATTAGCCATCGCCTTTTTGGACATGGAGAGCGTGACGGACCGCTCGCCATACAACCGCGACCGACTGGACTCTTCTTCCCACCGATCCTCAATTACTGCAATATCACGTAAAAAAACCTGGTGACCATCGACGGAAGACCGCAGAATGACTCCGCTGCCAATCTCGTCCACTGAATCAAATTCACCGACGGTTCGCACCAGCATCTTTTCGCGCCCGACTTTCAAATCTCCGGCAGCCAGATTGAAATTGCGATAGCGGATCGCTCCCGCAACGTCATCCAGAGTCAATCCCATGGCATACAGTTTCTCAGGCGGAACCTCTACCCAGATCTCCCGTTCTCTCGATCCAACAACACTGATTTCCGAGACGCCGCGAATGTCGAAAAGTAGATCCTTCAGCTCTTCGGCATAATCATGCATCACCCGTTCCGGGTAATCACCGGAAAGAG
>JAHJDJ010000263.1 GCA_018812585.1 bacterium | reverse complement strand
TATCTTTGGATTCAATTATTCAAAGCTCTGGAGGATGCGACGCGTTGTGGTGACGGGACAGAAACCATAGCTGAGGTTTTTCAAGGAGGCAAGGTGCATCTCTTCAGATGATGCGCCCGTGGCGTCAGCGGGAAGAAAGACTCGGTAATCGCGAAAATTGGCATCCCGCGCGGTTGATTCGCAGCAGAGGTTGGTCATCACGCCTGCGATGACAAGATCTTCTACTTTTGCTGAGCGCAGCATCGCATCCAATTCGGTCTGGTAGAAAGCGCTGTAGCGATGTTTCAGGATTACCCGCTCGTCCTGCAGAGGCGCTGCTTCGGGAAATATCTCAGATTGGGCCTCACCTTCGACGATCATATCATTCCACCACCACCCCATGATGCCGGCATCGCTGCCATCCGCTTTGTGCACGTGCCTGGTAAAAATCACAGGCCGTTCAACCCGGCGGAAGGTCTCCATCAGTCGCTTTACGTTCTGCACGATCGCGGCTCCATGCGGCAGGTAAGCCCGGCCTTCCGGTGAAATAAAATAATTCTGCATATCAACCACGAGAAGGGCAGTTTTATTTGGTTCAGGCAGCAGTTCTGCGTGGTGGTTGTACCGGGCGATTTCGTGAAGCCACTCTTCGGTGAATTGCGGTAGATTTTCAGTAGTTATCATGACGTGTAATTCAAGGCTATTTCAGCAGCACTAATCGCTGCGTGTTCTGGTAATCTCCGGCGCTAACTCTCACAAAGTAAACTCCCGATGGCAGCGCTTGGGCATTTACCTGTAGTGTGTGAGATCCTATTGAATACCACCCATCTGCAATAGCATTAACCTTATGTCCAGCAGGATTGTACAATCCTGCTGTCACAAAAGACAGCGCAGGCAGATGCAGCGTAACATAAGCCGTCGGATTGAAAGGATTGGGATAGGGCGCTTCCAAACTGAACGACGTAGGTTGAGCCGTAACATCGTATTGTTCCACCGCCACAACTTCATAGTCGACCAACTTCTCGGAAAAACCAGGATTCGGATACCCAAAGAAAGTGCTGGCGGGCTGGAGGAACTCGAGAGGTCCGACTCCTGACGAGAGCCATACGTCTTGAGATATTCCCGTTATCACGGTCGTATCTGGTTCAGAAAACCTGAACTCAATGTAAAAATCAATGTGAAGCTGATAGGTATCGTCAAAGATACCCCCGGGTGTGGTCCAGGTACCAAAGTCAACCACTTCGCCATTGATCGCAAACAAGACTTCAATCGTATCGCCCATTGCAGATGTAACTGTATCGAGCGCCTGCCAGGTATATCCCACGGTATTGGGTAATATGCACATATCCGCTTCAACCCAGGTTACATAGTCCATCATCTGCCAGAGCACTATTAACGTATCTCCCGATTCGCGCATGTAATCAGCTTCGTCGGGAAAATGAGTAGATTCACTAATGTAGTAGATGTTACCATCAATCAGTGTATCGCCTGTAATCGTTGATGTGGTATTATACTGTGAACCTGGAATTGGATTTCCCAACGAATCTAACTCTTCTCCATCATAATCCCACCAGGAACCAATGGATAGCGGGAAATAATCATGAGCCGCTCCGTTCAAAGCAAATACCGATAAAATCATAAGCACCACGAAAATCTGTCTCATGATAAACCTCCACAGTTTTGGGATTGACTTCCTGTTTATTCTCAGTGAAGTATAACGATCATTCGCCTCGGTCCATGGGCTCCGCGTACCAGTACTTTTTCTATATCAGCAGTTAGGGAAGGTCCTGTCACCCAAGTCATGGGCGTATGCTTTATATCAATGTTCAAATCAACAAGATGAGCCAGTAAATCGGGTTTATTGAAGTAGATAGTCCCTTTTTTCAGCAGAGCGATATGCACGGGGGGCAGCAGAGCGGCTAAGCGACCATTGTTACTGCGATGGGGAATGATAATGGTGCCAGTCTCAGCGATGCCTGCGTAGGCCAGAGTGATGCCGACGTTCGCTTCAGCCAGCTCCGAGGAGAAAGACTTTTGTCGTAAAATGGTACAACCTGCCTCATTTAATACTCGGATACAACCAATTTTCTCTTCGGCGATATCGTCTGATACAATTGCTGCTCCAGCGCCGATATCTTTAACGATCCCAGCTATCTTATCAGCAACCTGCTCCCGGTTGTCACAACGGTGGAACTGTCCGCCGACTTGTTCTAAAGATTCACCGAAGCAGTTGATCAGCTCATCAGCATCTTTAGTCGCGCCGTGGTAACCTGAAATCACAGCATCAGATCCGATACTGTCAGCGCTTATCGACCCGATGGCGCTGCGGATTCGGGCAATGATCTGCTGTTTGGCATGTTCTGAACTCATCTATGTGCTACCGATTATAGTTTAAATTCATCTTTAAACAAGTCGCTGAAGGCGCGCGGCGCAGGCGATATACTTTCATGCTCCTGTCCCCACAGCGGCGTTTTCGGATGCCACTTCCCCCCCATAAGATCATGGAGTATAAAGCGTGGCAGTTGGCTTAGCCCCCGGTAAAGTTCTGGCCGGTCCATGACTCCCTTCCAGACGGTAAATCCGACCTTTTCCATTTCAGATATCGATTTATCTGAAGCAATCCTGCTGCGCAGAGTCAGCAGATGATGATGTAAGGGGATTTTAACCGGGCAGAATTCGGTGCACCTGCCGCAGAGACTTGAAGCGAAGGGGTGATCTGCGGCCTGATTTATTCCCAGGAAGAGAGGCGCTAAGACCGATCCAATCGGCCCGGGATAGACCCAGCCATAGGCGTGGCCTCCTGTACGGCGATAAACCGGACAAACATTTAAGCAGGCTCCGCACCGAATGCAGCGCAGAATTGATCGCAAATCAGGGTCTGCTAACGCTTGCGTGCGGCCGTTATCCAGAATGACCAGGTGAATGGTTTCAGGGCCGTCGGTTTCGTCTGGCAATTTCGGGCGATTGAAAAATAGAACCGATCCGGTCATCCGCTGACCGGTCGCGGACCGGGGCAGAAGCTCAAGATAAATCATCAGGTCGTCCCAGGAGCGTACCACCTTATCCAATCCCATCACAATGATCTGTGTTTTAGGAATGGCGCTGACCAGTCGGCCATTGCCTTCGTTCTCCACCATCATGGGCGTGCCGGTTTCTGCAATAGCGAAGTTCGCTCCGGTGATGCCGATGTCGGCTTTCAGGAATTTTTCCCGCAGTACTTTTCGTGCGATGCCGATC
>JAHJDJ010000262.1 GCA_018812585.1 bacterium | reverse complement strand
GCGAGCGCAGAACGGTGACGATGCCGCTTTCACCATCCTGGTGGAAATGCACGACAGCCGCGTCATGTCGCTGGCGAACTCCATCCTGGGGCCCGGTTTAGACGCCGAAGAGGTCTACCAGGAGATCTTTCTAAAAGTGCACAAAGCGATCAAGTCCTTTCGCTTCGAATCAAGTTTTACGACCTGGCTGCACCGGGTGGCCGTCAACCTGGCTATCTCAAGAAAGCGCAGCCTGACCCGACGGCAAAGCAAAGAAACGGTCATGCAGACAGAAAACGACTACTTCGATAATGTCCCCGGCAATCCTCATGAGACGCCGGAACGACTGCATCTGCGGGAGGAAATCCTGCAGCAGATCGAAATGGCGTTAGCGCGCCTGCCCGACCGCCAGCGCACCGTCTTCGTGATGAAGCACGACCAGGGCATGAAGTTGAAAGAGATCGCCAAACATCTGGGATTGGCCGAAGGAAGCGTCAAAGCGTACCTCTTCCGCGCCATCGAGAACTTAAGGAAGATCCTGGCGCCTTACTATAATGCTGACCTGTAACAATGACACATAGATGGCTATGAACTGTAAGAAATTTGAAAAACTGTACTGGCTGAAGAGCTACGGTGAATCCGTAGCGGACGGCAATGAGGCGCTGGAGGCGCACCTTAAAAGCTGTTCAGCCTGTCAGGCCGAGAAAGCGGAGATCGACCGCATGCAGGCGCTTTTAAGCTTGCGGCCTGTTGCAGCTCCCAAAGAGGAAGCGCTGCAGAAATCACGCAACCTCCTCTCTGCCCGGCTGGACTGTGAAAAGGAACCCTCTGCTCTGGGGTGGTCCTGGAACCACGCCTGGGATAAAGCGCAGGAATGGCTTTCCAGTGGATGGCAGCCTGCATTGGCGTTAAGCATGCTGATCATCGGTCTGGCAATGGGCCGCTTCATGACCTTGCAGGGGGGATCGCTGAGTCAGGAAGAGATGCAGTCTGCCTATCTTGATCATACGACCTGGGAGAGCCAATATATCGCGGAAAAAGTGCTGAATGAAGATGCCCGCATTTCTGACGTGCGAGTCAAGCCGGTAGAATCTCAGCCGGGCATCGTGCAGGTCAGTTTCCAGGGAACCAACGAGTATACCATCACCGGCAATCCGGATGATGATATCATCCGGGATCTGTTGACCTGGACGGTGAAAAACGATCGGAATTCAGGCGCACGGCTGCGCTCCGTCGAAGAACTGGCGAAAGGATCACCGCTCAGCAGTCAAGCTCAGCAGGCATTGGCTTACGCATTGATAAACGACGAAAATGCCGGCGTGCGGTTGCGCGCCATGGAAGCTCTTTCGCACACTCCCAAGACTCAGGAAACTGAACAAGCATTTTTGGGTGCGTTACTGAAAGACCCCAATCCCGCCGTTCGCATTCGAGCCATTGATCTGCTGTTGACGGATAAGCAATTGAAGAAATCCGAAGAGTTGCTGCTGTCTCTGGCTGAAGCCGACTCCAACGAATATGTCAGGATGCGGGCGCGGCAGATTATCAAGCAATCAGAGTTCAATTACGACGTGCTGGAAAATAAAAGTTCAGAAAATCCATAATTTATCACCAATTGAATTACGTCACAGGAGATATAAAATGCTGAATCAAAAGGCCATTCTTACCGTAGTTTGCAGCCTTCTGCTGGTCTTTTTCGGGATAATTCAAGTGCAGGGGAAGGCTTCCTCAGAAATAGAGAACTTAGAGAAAGAATTTGGCGGCTATTCTGTGTCGCTGACATCGACATTTGATGTCTCTTCAGGCGGCAGGCTGGTCATGCAGGATCTGGTCGGTCAAGTCGTTATAAAAGGTATCACAGGCAATAAAGTCACTATCGTGGAAAAGTTCTTCTTCGATGTGGATACTGAAAAAGAAGCCGAATCAGCATTCGAGCGTTACCGTGCTAAAATCAAGCAATCTGGAGATCGCATTACCGTCACTGGCAATGACTCAAATCGAAGACGCTACGTCACAACTTCCTACGATGTGACGGTTCCGGCGAAATTTAACGTAGCCGTCGAAACCATCGGTGGGGACGTCCGGGTTCAGGTCATCGAAGGAGAGGTTGTGTTGGAAACCATGGGCGGGGATCTGGAACTTACTGACGTTATCGGTTCGATTGACGCAGAAACAGCCGGCGGCGATATCAACGTTCAGGGGCTGGAAGGCGAAGCTCGCCTGAGCACCGCAGGTGGCGATATCGACCTGATCAGCGCGAAAAAAGGCCCCTACCGTCTACGGACAGCGGGAGGCGACATCACGCTGCGCACCATTGAAGGAAAGCTCGACGCAGAGACGTCCGGTGGAGACGTCGAAGTCAGCGATGTTACCGGAGACGTGGATTTAGGGACTTCTGGCGGCGATATTGAGATAAGCAACGTCAAAGGCTCCTCACACCGCGCCAAGACCTCCGGCGGCGATGTCGACGCCAATGAAATCACTGGAGACGTCGACTTGAGCACTTCCGGTGGCGACGTCAGCGCGATGTTGATCAATGGCAGTGTCTATGGCCGCACTTCAGGTGGCAACATCGACATCAATGACGTGAACGGAGATGTTGACGTATCAACTTCAGGCGGAAGTCTGGATATCAAATCTGTGATGGGCCGCATTCAGGGAAAAACCTCCGGCGGCGACGTTTTTGCCCGCGTGCAAGGCAATGGCATGCTGAAAGCCCCCATTCGCCTTTCGACCTCTGGCGGTGAAATCACCCTGCAGTTGCCCTCCAAAACCAAGGCGACTGTCGAAGCGCAAATCCGCACTCACGATCCCTATTCCGGCTACAACGTGCACAGCGATTTCAAACTGAAGATCGAAGAGGATACCCAGAAAGGCAAAAAAGATTCAGGCTGGGGACGGGGCTACTATATCATCACCGCTACAGGTGAAATTAATGGCGGTGGTCCGCTGATCGAACTGGAAACAGTCGAAGGCGACATCAACATCGAAATACGAGACTGATGAACCCGTATCAGGCAGATACTCTACCAGAAACAAAGCAAACTTACTAGGGAGGATAAGATGAAAGCCAGATGGATTATAGCGGTATTGATTACCACGCTGCTGATTCCACAATTCGTCGGCGCCCGTGATCGGTACGAAGATCTGCAGAAGACAATCCCGTTCGAGAAGTTGGATGAGCTGCAGGTTGATATTGATATCGGCATCGCGGAACTGATCATCGGTAAAGCTAAAAGCAATAATATCCTGGAAGCGGATATCACCTATAAAGTGAAACGCGGAGAGCCTGATATTCGATTCCGTAAATCCGGGAAGATCGGATACTTAAGCATTGAATCGGGCGATAAAGGCAACGATATCAATAGTGATAACAGAGATCACGGCGATGAAGTCTGGGAACTGCTCTTCACGGATAAGATCCCGATCACCTTCACCATCGACGTCGGTCTGGTGGACGGCATGCTGAATATGACGGGTCTGCGCATCATCGACCTCGATATTTCGGGTGGATTGTCGGATATCGACCTGGAGTTTGACGAACCGAACAAAGAAACGATAGATCAGATTCGCATTGAAGTCGGTTTAGGCGATTTCAAGGGGTATAACCTGGGCAATGCCAATTTCAAATCGTTGAAGGTGGAATGCGGCCTGGGTTCGGCGACCTTGGATCTGACAGGTGACTGGCGCATCCCTGAAGCCGAAATGGATATTGAAGTGGGTCTGGGAAGCGCCAAGGTGGAAATTCCTTCTCGGATCGGAGTGGAAGTGATGGCAGAAGAGAGCTTTCTTTCGTCAGTCAACCTGGATCGCGAACTGCGCGAAGTACGCGACGGCATTCATCGCTCTGCCAATTGGAATGATGCAAAAAGCCGTATTTCTATCGACGCTCAAGTGGGTCTGGGAAGCGTGAAGATTCGCCTGATCGATTAATAACAGACAAGATAATATATGCCGTCAACGATCTACTGTTGGCGGCGTTTTTTATGCCCAGTGAGCCAGCGCTTAAGCACCAGCATAGAGATTACAATCAGCCAGAGGTGGACAAGCCCCCGGCTGCTGATATGGATACTTGCCTGATCATTTGCAAGAGACAAAATCCACAAAAGTAGCCGTAGGTTTTATACCTACGGAACGTAAAAGCCCGTCATTCTGC